>JAEYRC010000335.1 GCA_023409675.1 Bacteroidota bacterium | reverse complement strand
AAGGGCCTATTTTGGAAAGAAGATGCTGCTGCCAACGCTGCTGTCGCTGGTGATTTCACTTCTTATCAGCTTTTTCGGCAACATCAATTACGATACCTATGGAATCGGTTTCCTGGCTGCCATACACCTCGCGCTTTTTGCCGGTGTGTATACGGTAATCGCGAATGGATTCTATATCGGTTCAGGATTGAAAGGCCGGTTGAAGATGGCAGGTGGATCGATAGCGCATATCGGGTTCGGGTTGTTGTTGGTGGGTATACTGATCTCTTCTGCTAAAAAAGAAGTGTTATCGGTTAATAAAGTAAACCCCCTGAACTTTGGCGAAGAGAATAAAGAGAAGGGTACCGAGAACCTTACCCTGTTCCAGGGGGTGCGGGCGGATATGGGTGAATATTGGGCTACCTATGCCCGGGATACCTCCAATGCCCTTGGCAATATGATGTATTTCCATATTGAAATGGAATCGAAGGATGGCAAAGAAAAATTCACGCTTTATCCTGATCTGATCCGCAATACCAAAGGCCAGGAGGGATTTTCCAATAATCCGGATGCCAAACACTATTGGAACCGCGACATTTTTTCCTATATCAGTTATGCCGACAAAATGACTACCGGAGAAGATACTGCCCAGTTCAGGAGTTCGGTAATGAAAACGGGTGATACGATCTATTTCTCCGCAGGTTTCATCAAACTCGATCAGGTAGTGCTGAATCCCGATGACGCAAGGCATTCCTTCAAACCAACCGACACGGCGCTTCGGGCCGAACTGACCGTTCAGAGTGTGGATGGCAATCAATACAAAGCCTTCCCGGTGTATTATGTCAAAAACAACCAGGCTAATTATATTCTAGATACCGTTATAGCTCAGGGTCTGGCTATCGGCCTGTCGCGGGTGGCAGACGCTCATTCCGTCGAGATCAGCGTAAAGGAATCTGCCCGGCTGACGCCCTTTGTGGCATTGAAGGTGCTGAAATTTCCATTTATCAACCTGGTTTGGATAGGAACGGTGGTGATGATCATCGGTCTGCTTCTTAGCGCATGGTACCGTCTCATGCAGGGTAAACGAAAAATTAACAAAATATCCTGAAGCTAAAAGGGATGTTTTAGGGTTACTTTAGGCGCAAGCCAGTATAATAGTTGAAAACTAATTCCTATTTTAGATTCTTCTATGCGCATCAGGAACCTGTTAATATTAGTGTTGCTCTTATCCGCTACCCGGCCGCTGCTCGCCCAGACAGTCGACAGTTCAGCCGTTCCGCTTCCTGAGCTTGGTCCAAACGATACGATACCGGTTCCCGCGCAAATTGTAGATGGAAAATGGGTACCTGCCACTGATCTCGAATGGCATTGGGTTACCAAACGCTATCCCAAACATATTCGAAAGAAAAAAGCGGAATGGACACGATTGCGTAATGCGGTGTATGTTACGTATCCTTATGCCCGCAAAGCCGGGATTATCATGAATGATATCAATTCGCGCCTCGAACAGATTCCTGATGAAGGCCAGCGCAAATCCCTGATCAAAAGCCGTGAAAAGGAGCTGAAAAAAGAATTTTCCGATCCCCTGCAGGAATTATCCGTTTACCAGGGGAAAGTGCTGATGAAACTGATCAACCGGCAAACCGGCAACAACTGTTATGAAATCATCAAAGAATATAAAGGCAGTGTAAATGCCCGCGTGTGGCAAACCGTCGCTTTTGTTTTCGGATCGAACCTCAAACAGGCTTATAATCCTGCTGAACAGGATCGTGAAATCGAACAGATCGTTCAGGAAGTCGAACGCATGTATGGGATCAGCAGAATCAACTGAGTTGAATCCGGGACATTAATTTTTTGGGGCAGGAAATCCAGCATATTCAGGATAAATCTTCTCGTAAAAATCTTCTTCAGTTTTAAACTCAGCAAGTCGTTCTGACGGATGACTTGGAATAAGATTCTATTGAGCTGACCTGAGTTTTTCAATAATAGATGTAGTTGAAAATCCCTCCATGATCGGATTGACCACGACCCGGCCTCCATAAGCTTTCACTTCTTTTGCACCCACGATCTGTTCTTCAGTATAATCTCCTCCTTTAACGATAACATCGGGTTGAATTTCAAGGATAAGGTTAAGGGGCGTATCTTCTTCAAATATTACCACAGCATCCACCATAAGCAGGGCTGCCATAATCAGTGACCGCGATAATTCATCGTTAACCGGTCTTCCTTCACCTTTCAGTCTTTTCGTGGATGCGTCACTGTTAATTCCAACGATAAGAATATCCGCTTCAGCAGCCGCCTGGCTTAGGGAAAAAATATGTCCCTTATGCAGAATATCAAAACAGCCATTGGTAAAACTGATGGTCTTACCCAGCAGTTTCCATCGGGCAGTCTGCAAATGAAGGCTATCGCGATCAAGAATTTTCTGCGGGATGATCTGTGGAAATTTCATGCGGCTTTTTATTTAAAATGGGCAATAGCAAAAAGCTGATGGTTCCGGCAATGATGACAATTCCGGTTTGTGCCAGCCAGATCAGCATACCCAGGGATAAACCTTTTGCGGGTGAAACGCCATAGAGCAGCATAACCTGCTGAATGGCGTATTGAAAGGAACCAATACCTCCCGGAGACGGAATGATCATGCCCAGGCTGCCAAACGTTAATGCCGAAAGCGCTCCGGTGATACCATAGCGGGCCATATCCTGCATTGCGAAAAAGCCCATGTATGTACTGAGCAGGTAAAAGCCCCAGATCAGCACAGAGTGAATGAAAAAGCGTGTCTTATGTTTGATATAACGTATGCTGATCAGGCCCTGCCAAACCCCGTGAATGATTTTACGGAGTTTCACCACAGGCTTGCTGTTGTTTTTCTTTATAAAAAGAATGAAAAGTATGAACAACACCGTCAGACCAAGCAGAACCAGTGCCAGCAGGCCATAGGAGAGATCGCCGGTTTGCCGGGTGAAAAAATTGCTTAGAATATTTTCAGTAAAATTGCCAATGATATCATACTGAACAGCTACTGTCAGAAAGAAAAGGATAATAAGACTTACCACATCAATCGCCCGTTCTGCAACAATGGTTCCTACAAGCTTATCAGCAGGCACTTTTTCATATCTCGATAATACGGTGCATTTCAACACTTCTCCCAGCCGTGGAACAGCAAGATTAGCCCAATAGCCGATCAATACTGCCAGGAAAGTGTTGCTTGTTCCGGGGTGATAGCCAAGCGGTTCAATCAGTATTTTCCAGCGAAGAGCGCGTACATAATGGCTTATCAGTAAAAAAATGATGGCCGGTATCAGGTAAATGTATTCAGCTTCAGCAAGGTCTTGAAGGATGATGTTCCAGTCTGATTTGCGTAAGGTGAGCCACAATAAAAAAATACCCAGCCCCAGGAAAAAGATATACTGCAGGATGCTGAGTAATTTTTGTTTCATGCAAAGAATTTAGGCGTAACTATAACCGGTTTCCCGTTTTTGGAAATACAACGGAAGGAGTGAATTTTTTAGCCGCTTCAAAATCCATACGCGCATAGGATATCACGATAACAATATCGCCAACCGCGCCCTGACGGGCTGCTGGTCCGTTCAGACAACATACTCCTGATCCCCGCTTGCCCTTGATAAGATATGTTTCTATCCGGGCGCCATTGTTAACATTAACCACCTGAATTTTTTCATATTCGATCATGTTGGCCGCATCCATCAGGTCTTCATCCATGGTCAGGCTGCCCACATAATTCAGATTAGCTTCCGTAATAACGGCCCGGTGTATTTTTGATTTTAACAGTTCAATTTCCATAGCGGCTGCAAAGCTAAGGGTAATTTAATTCTATCGTAAAAGTTTAACCAGGCAACAACAGATTATCGATCAGGCGGATATCGTTCAACCAGGCGGCAGCAAGTAATACCAGCGGAGTTTCTCCATCCCAGGAGCTTACGGGCACAAGGGTTTCTGCATGCGCGAGTTGAATATAATCAACACGGAATCCGGTTTGTTCTAATTCGCGAATAGCTTCCTCAAGCACAGTGGTTTCATTTCCCGGACGGAGTTTGTTCTTGATCCCAATAAGCGCTTTATACAGTCCGGGGGCAATAGCGCGTTGTTCTGCATTAAGCCGGAAATTCCGGCTGCTTAAAGCCAGTCCGTCACTTGCGCGTACTGTAGATACTGCAATGAGTTCTGCTTCCAGGGGCATCAGGTCTAAGAGTCGTTCCACCACCTTACATTGCTGATAATCTTTCTGACCCATGAATATCATATCGGGATTGACCAAACGGAACAGGCGGTTCAACACCTGGCAGACTCCCTGGAAATGCCCTTTACGGTATGCGCCTTCGTAGTGTGTTTCCAGACCGTTCAGGTCATACGATTCCAACTCATTCCATCCATCAGGATATATTTCTTCGACATCGGGAATAAACAGTATATCCGTTCCATGCGTTTCGAGTTGTAGAATATCCTTTGAACGGGTAGAGGGATATTTTTCATAATCGGCCGGATCATTGAACTGGGCAGGATTTACAAAGATGCTGCTAACAGTTATATCGGCCTGCTGAACAGCTTTCAGGATAAGTTGGAGATGCCCCTCATGTAAGGCACCCATGGTGGGTACAAAACCAATGGAAAGGCCTGCAGACTGTTGCTGGTTAAGGTATTCGTGTAATGTTAAACTTTTGCGGATTACTACCATTCTTATGGAATTAAGGCCTAGGAAAGGGCTGTCAGGGGAATAGTTCTGATAAAATCCTTACCTTTGCACACGATTTTTAAGGCTTGTTAACGAATTCACTACGTAAATGCAGACAAAGAAAAGGATTTTATTTATTGCCAACGAAATGTCGCCTTATCTGGAACTTACAGAATTTTCAGAGATCGTGAACAGGCTGGCAATAAAAGCGAATGATAATGGTTTTGAAGTACGTTGTATAATGCCCCGCTTTGGGATAATCAATGAGCGCAGGCACCGGCTGCATGAGGTTGTTCGACTTTCGGGAATTAATGTTTCAGTTGATAATGATGATTATCCTCTTCAGATAAAAGTGGCCTCCCTGCCCAATGCCCGTTTGCAGGTGTATTTTCTGGATAATGAGGATCTTTTCAAGCGCAAGCATATTTTCAATGATGATGATGAGCAGTGGTTTGATGATAATGGCCTTAGAAC
>JAEYRC010000202.1 GCA_023409675.1 Bacteroidota bacterium | reverse complement strand
AGGGAACACAGTCCCCTACATGGCAAAGATTTGAGCAAATTTTCGCAGATAAGTTGGCTGTTCATCTGCTTTCATCTGCTTAAAATCCGCGGAGTTTGCGGGAAATGCATACTATAAACCCCGAAGTGGCGGATCAGGGATTGGGATTTACCGTAAGTGCTGCGCTGAGGTATTCGCCATTCAGCCTGGAAATGGTCGTAATAGGAATCTCTTTAGGGCAAACCGCTTCGCAGGCACCGGTGAAGGTACAGGAACCAAACCCTTCCTTATCCATTTGGGCAACCATATTCAGCACCCGGTTTTTCCGTTCCGGCGCCCCTTGTGGCAGCAGCGACAGATGAGAAACCTTGGCGGCCATAAAGAGCATAGCCGAACTGTTTTTACAGGCTGCCACGCAGGCTCCGCATCCAATACAGGCTGCGGCGGCAAAAGCGGCATCCGCCTTTTCTTTTTCTATAGGCAGTGTATTGGCATCAACCGCATTACCGGTATTAACGGAAACATATCCTCCGGCCTGGATGATCCGGTCAAACGCGCTGCGGTCAACCATCAGGTCTTTGATAACCGGAAAACTATTTGCCCGCCAGGGTTCAACCACTACTGTTTCACCATCTTTAAATGCCCGCATATGCAACTGGCAAACCGTGGTGGCATGCCAGGGACCATGAGGTCTTCCGTTGATATGCATGGAACAGGAACCACAAATCCCCTCCCGGCAGTCATGATCAAAAGCGATCGGATCATGACCTTCCCGGATCAGGCGTTCATTGAGCACATCAAACATTTCCAGAAAAGACATTTCGGTTGACACATCATTAACCTGGTAGGTTACGAAACTCCCTGCTTCCTGAGGGTTTGACTGCCTCCACACTTTTAATGTAAGCCCGATAGTTGTATGTTCCATTCCTGATAAATTAAAGTAGTAAGAATTATTCGTTTGGTTCTATTTATAGCTGCGCTGGGTTGGCTTGGCCACCTCAAAATTCAACTCTTCTTTATGCAACTGCCACTGGTGCATTCCGGTATATTCCCATGCCGAAACATAGGAGAAATTCGCATCATCGCGCAAGGCTTCACCTTCCTCCGTCTGCATTTCTTCACGGAAATGACCTCCACAACTCTCATTGCGATTGAGGGCATCCATACACATCAGTTCTCCCAGTTCCAGGAAGTCGGCAACCCGGTTGGCCTTGTCCAGCTCATTATTTACCCCGTTGATAACTCCGGGAATCCTTACATCGCTCCAGAATTCTTCGCGCAACTGCCTGATTTCGGTTATAGCTTCCTGTAAGCCGGCAGCATTTCTGGCCATACCGCATTTCTCCCACATGATCTTTCCAAGCCGCTTATGAAAACTTTCCACCGTCTGGCTTCCCTTGATATTCATCAGCGTACTGATGCGATCCGCTACTTCCTGTTCGGCTTTAACAAATTCGGGATGATCAATGGAGATGGAACCGGTTGATATTTCGTCGGCAAGGTAACTGCCAAGGGTATACGGAATTACGAAGTATCCATCAGCAAGCCCCTGCATCAACGCGGACGCGCCCAGCCGGTTTGCACCATGATCGGAAAAATTGGCTTCCCCAAGACAATACAGGCCAGGAATGGTGGTCATCAGTTCATAATCCACCCACAGTCCACCCATAGTATAGTGTACAGCAGGATAGATCCGCATGGGAGTTTCATAAGGGTTCTCGCCCGTGATCTTATTGTACATATCGAAAAGGTTGCCGTACTTTTCCTTAACGACTTCCTTTCCGAGTGTTATAATAGTTGCTTCGTCGGCATTGATACCTGATTTTCCAGCTTCAATCCGACCATAGCGTTTAATGGCATCCGCGTAATCGAGATAAACCGCCATCTTCGAATTCCCTACTCCATATCCTGCATCACAACGTTCCTTTGCGGCACGAGAAGCAACATCACGGGGAACCAGGTTTCCGAATGCGGGGTACCGGCGTTCCAGGTAATAGTCGCGTTCTTCTTCCGGAATATCAGCCGGCCGGCGGGTATCGCCCTGCTTTTTGGGTACCCAAATTCTTCCGTCATTACGCAACGACTCCGACATCAGCGTAAGTTTACTCTGGTGGTCGCCACTAACGGGTATACAGGTGGGATGGATTTGTGTAAAACACGGATTACCAAAATAGGCTCCTTTCTTATGGGCTTTCCATGTGGCGGTAACATTGCTGCCCATGGCATTGGTAGAAAGATAAAATACATTACCATAGCCTCCGCTGCATAACAGTACCGCATGACCGAAATGACGTTCCAGCTTTCCGGAAACAAGGTCGCGTGCAATAATGCCGCGTGCTTTACCATCGATCTTAACGATCTCAAGCATTTCATGCCGTGAGTACATTTTTACGTTTCCGAGGGCCACCTGCCTTTCCAGTGCCTGATAGGCGCCGATCAGCAATTGCTGCCCGGTTTGACCGGCAGCATAGAAGGTGCGCTGTACCTGCGTTCCGCCAAAAGAGCGGTTGCTGAGCAGGCCACCGTATTCACGGGCGAAGGGTACACCCTGCGCCACACACTGATCAATGATGTTCGCACTCACTTCCGCAAGGCGGTGCACATTCGCTTCACGGGCCCGGTAATCTCCACCCTTAACCGTATCATAAAATAACCGGAATACACTGTCGCCATCATTCTGATAATTCTTAGCCGCGTTGATCCCTCCCTGGGCAGCAATGGAGTGTGCTCTGCGCGGACTATCCTGGAAGCAGAATGCCTTTACTTTATATCCAAGCTCACCCAGTGTTGCAGCCGCTGAAGCGCCGGCAAGGCCTGTTCCGATAATGATGATCTCCAGCTTTCGTTTATTGGAAGGATTAACCAGCTTTACATGACCTTTATAATCCTGCCATTTATTCTCTAAAGCACCTTCCGGAATTTTTGAATTAAGCATAATTCAGTGTATTAATTAGTCAGTTATCAGATGATTTGCCAAAACCGGAATTCCGGATCAACCGATCCAGCCCAGGTAAATGGATACCGGCATCAGGGCAAAAACAAGAGGAATGATTATAGAAAATAAGGTACCTATAGTTCCGAGTAAAGCAAGATAGCGCCGGTTATGCACCCCGAAGGTTCTGAACGCAGCCTGGAAGCCATGCAGCAGATGATATGCCAGGGATATACAACCGATTATATACAATACAACGACCAGGGGGTTTTGAAAGACCACCACCATTTCGTAGAAAAGGTTATGGTAATTTTTTCCGGGAACTTCTTCAAGTCCGGTGATGCGCGAAGGAACCCAGAAATGAGCGATATGCATGATCAGGAAAAGCAGTAACAAGGTACCCAGGATGCCCATGGAACGGCTGTACCATTTGCTGCCGCGCTCACCCAGGTTCTTTACGTAACCCTTGCGGCGTTTAGACCTGTTCTGCACCTCCAGGACATAACCCTGAACAGCATGCAGAATTATACCGATGAAAAGCAGAATTTCTGTTGCCCGTATCACCATGGATGAGCCCATGAAATGAGCAGCCCGGTTAAACATGTCTCCATTATCGTTCTTATCGAACAGATCATTAAAGATCGTGGCATTGAGGCCGGCATGGATAATAAGGAAGGATATCAGTCCCAAACCCGTTAAACCCATAACCATTTTCTTTCCTACCGAAGAAGTAAATATTGCAGACCAATTCATGTTCAAAGTATTTGTCGTGAATGTACCAGGCGGTAAAACACTGGTAGTCTTTCTTTTGCGGACAAGCGGGTAAGTATTGTTAAACCCATGCAAAAATAGCGCAGCGGCATCAAAAAACACAGTAAAAAAATAATTCCGTTTAAAAAGGCGATGAATTGAATGAATAAACAATCGGAGTCATTAACGGGTTGCAATAAAAAACGCGCAAAATTCAATATAACCGACAATTACTTATCTTAGCCCACTAAATTTCATTGAAATGAAACAAGACGAGGACTTTGAAGCCAACCTCGCCGGCGAAGATGGTAACAGTGAAGAAACCAAAAGCAGCTGGTTTAAACGGATAAAAAAAGGAATACTCACCAGCACTGCAGAAAAAAAAGAAACCCCTGAAGGATTATGGAGTAAATGCCCGGATTGTGCCTATATATGTACTGTAACCGAACTCAGGGAAAATTTATTTGTCTGTCCCAAATGCGATTATCATCACCGCATTGGCAGTTCTGAATATTTTGATATCCTTTTTGGTGAACAAAACTTTGAGGTGCTTTATGAAGATATCCGTTCCAAAGATTTCCTTCAGTTCACTGATCTGAAATCATATGAAAAGCGTTTAAAAGAAACCTGGAATAAAACGGATATAACCGATTCTATACGGATCGCTACCGGAACGGTAAATAATCTTCCAATTGTTGTGGCCTGTATGGATTTCGAATTTATCGGCGGCTCACTGGGCAGTGTGATGGGTGAACGGATTTCCAGGGCGGTGGATTATTGCCTTGAGCACCAATGTGCCCTGATGATTATCTGTAAATCGGGTGGCGCAAGGATGATGGAAAGCGCATTTTCACTTATGCAACTGGCAAAAGTTTCCGGTAAGCTTTCACAGCTTACGGATGCCGGCATACCCTATATCTCCCTGCTGACCGACCCAAGTTTCGGCGGCATATCCGCATCTTTTGGCATGCTTGGCGACCTGAATATCGCAGAACCCGGTGCGCTTATCGGGTTTGCCGGCCCGCGGGTGATTAAAGAAACCATCAAGCGCGACCTTCCTGAAGGTTTTCAGCGCAGCGAATTTTTACTCGAACATGGATTTCTTGACTTCATCATTCACCGGAAAAACCTGAAAGAACGCATCGGCGTATTGCTGAGCCTCTTCAGGAACTAACTCCTTCTTTTTCGTTTAAACTGAATACCGTTCCATGGGAACTGTCATCAATAACCGCTCGGCATACCACGACTATTTTATCGAGGATAAATATGTTGCTGGTATTGTACTGGCTGGAACGGAGGTAAAATCGCTTCGGGAAGGCCGCGCGAGTTTTAATGACGCATATTGTTTTTTTCATAAGGGGGAATTATGGATTAAAAGTCTGCATATCGCCGAGTACAGTTTTGGAACAGTCAACAATCATATTGCGGTTCGCGAACGAAAACTGTTGCTGAATAAAAAGGAGTTGCGCAAGATCGAAGGACAATTGAAAAACAAAGGTTTTACCATTGTTCCGCTTAAGATATTTTTTACCGAAAAAAATATTGCCAAGATCGAAATCGGTCTTGGAAAAGGTAAGAAGCTCTTCGATAAAAGAGAGAGCATAAAGCAAAAGGATGCCGAACGGGAGTTGAAGCGTAGATTCAAATAGCCCCAAAGGCATGGTACACCCTGTAGCACTACAGGAAGAAGCATATAATATCCAAAAATCCGACTGGAAACACTACCGGAAACCGACATTTCTGGCCTGATATTTTCTCATTATCTTTCCATTATGCTTAAATATTTTCTGCTTTCCGCCTGTATTTTTACTGCTGTATCCGCGATGTCGCAAAGCGCTACAGGATCATGGTACGGACGTGCTGATGTTAACCTGGCTTCCAACAACAGCAATTACCTGACTGAACTGATTTTAAAGCAGAAAGGCAATGAAGTAGAGGGCATTTTTGGCTATTACTTCAAAGATGCCTATGAAAGTTTTTTCATCCGCGGAAAATATAATCCACGTACACGCGTAGTCGAAATTAAAAATATTCCCATTTTATTCTATGGCGCCGAAACCCGTGACGGTATCGAATGCCCGATGCATTTTACGGGAATTCTCATGGTATCTAAATTGACCAGCACCCTGAAAGGCTCATTTCATACCGATAATAAATACAAGTACACCTGTCCGGAACTGACCGTATTGTACACTATTGACCGGGATGCCGATGAAGACAGCATCCTCAACCGCGGTGTGGTGGAAGAAAGGGTTTTTTGGAAACCGATTCGCGCGGATTATATTGTAACGAACCGCCCGGTGCGGGATTCGGCCATGCAAACCATCAGCAGGCTTCCTGAGGTTAGAACAGACTCTTCCCTGGTACGGTTACCAGCCCGGAAGGAACAGAACCTGCTGAAAGAATTCACTTCCAGGAAGAACTTATACAGCAAAGACATTGAGATCAACTCAGATTCGGTGAGGATCAGCTTTTACGATAATGGAGAAATAGACGGAGATACCATCAGTGTATTTTTAAATGGCAAACCAGTGGTTGCCGGACAGGAACTGACCAGCAGGGCATTCTCCGTTTACCTGGCGCTCGATCCTTCCAAAGAAATCAATGAAGTTTCCATGTTCGCGGAAAACGTGGGCAAATATCCGCCCAATACCGCGCTGATGGTATTAACCGATGGTATCAACCGTCATGAAGTTTACCTGTCGAGCAGCCTTACGCAAAATGCAACGATCAGGCTTATCCGAAAACCCCGGCAATAAATGTACGAGGTTAGAATAGTTCACCCTGCCTGCCACTGTCATCCTTATGCACCCATTCCATTTCAGTAGATTTTGAAAAATCTGCAAGCCTGGTGCCGATAGCTTTCCATCCGGTGATGTCAACAAAGCCGGTGAGTTTGATCTTCTGCGTTCTGGCCTGGGCTCCGCGTCCGCTTTTGATTTGAATTACCGGATCTGAATGCGTTGTTACGGCTTCCACCCGGTTACCCTCCCCTTCTTTAATAAACATGAATTTATTATTAAGCGAGCTGGTTTCAATCTGAAAACGCTTTACCGTAAACTGCTGTTTATCCTGGTCGAGGTAAATAGCGGTAACCGCCTTTTCCGGATCGAACTGTTCGATACTGATGATCTTATCGGCATCAAAGCGCTGCGTCAACTCTGTTTCGCGGAGCTCATAGTTTCCGTCGGTATAGATTACCAACAGCTTTTCATCGGTAAACACGCCAAGGTACTGTCCCTTTTCTTCCGTATTGAGACGGCCAAAAGTATCATCAAACCAGAGTTTCCTGCCACTCAGTGTTGAGCGGCCGGCTTCTTTCAGTTTAATAGACCGAATTGGATATTTAGTCACCTGGTTACCCATACTCGACCGGTTCTTGATGTCCAGGCTTTCAAAATAAAACTCCAGTTCTTTATTGCGGGCACTGCTCCCGGGAGTGAGCAGAATTTTTACTACTTCGGCTTCACCGTTCGGATTGGCGGTAAAGTAATGTACCTTACTTTTTTCACTGCCTTTTGTCAGATCGTATTCCTTATCGCGGGTGATACCCGTAACGTTGAAGCGCTTGGCATAACTTACCCCGGTTTTTCCATCAGAATAGATCATATTATAGGTCGTGCGTTCATCATTGCGGGTGAAAACGGCCACATGAATGATATCCTTACCAATAAAAACCTTGTCGGTCACCTTTACTATTTTCATCTTACCCGCCCGCGTGAAGACGATGATATCGTCAAAATCGGAGCAGTCTGCTACAAACTCATCCTTTTTCAGGCCCGAACCGACAAAACCATCAGCCCGGTTAACATATAGTTTTACATTGGCAATGGCCACATTCTTTGCCTGGATGGATTCAAACAGCCGGATCTCCGTTTTCCGCTCCCGTCCTTTGCCAAACTTTTTCAGGAGATTCTCAAAATACTGAACAGTGTAATCAATAAGGTTGGCAATATCATGCTTAACCTGTTTAATGTCGGCTTCGAGGCCTTTGATCTGCCTGTTCAGCTCGTCAATATCGAGGCGGTATATCCTGCGCACCGGTTTTTCGGTAAGCTTTAAAATATCTTCCCTGCTGATGTCACGCTTAAGCTGTTTCCGGAATGGAACAAATGCTTTGGCAATGGCTTCGAGCACCTTCTCCCAGGTTTCATGCTTTTTTTCCAGTTCCTTATAGATCTTCTCTTCAAAAAAGATCTTTTCGAGGCTGGTATAATGCCATTTTTCAAGCAACTCGGCAAGAGCGATTTCAAGCTCGCGCTTCAATAGCTCCCGGGTATGGTCAACCGAAACCTTAAGGAGCTCGGTCACTTTCAGGAACTGCGGTTTATGATCGGTGATCACGCAGGTATTGGGGGAAATGCTCACCTCACAGTCGGTGAACGCGTATAGCGCATCGATGGTGATATCGGAAGATATTCCGGGAGCAAGATCCACCTGGATTTCCACGTCAGCGGCGGTGTTGTCGGTAACTTTCTTAATCTTTATCTTGCCCTGATCATTGGCCTTAACGATCGAATCGATGAGTTGAGAGGTGGTGATACCATAGGGAACACTCCGGATCGCTATGGTTTTTTTATCGATTTCTTCAATCACCGACCGAACCCTGATCTTTCCACCGCGCAACCCTTCATTGTAATTCGATACATCGACCATGCCGCCCGTCTGGAAATCGGGATAAAGTTCAAACTTTTTACCGCGCAGGTATTTGATTGCCGCGTCAATCAGTTCGCAGAAATTATGCGGAAGGATTTTTGTGGCCAGCCCAACGGCTATGCCTTCAGCGCCCTGTGCCAGCAGCAGCGGAAATTTAACGGGCAGTGTAACCGGCTCCTGCTTTCTGCCATCATAGCTCAGCGCCCAGCTGGTCGTCTTGGGGTTGAACGCAACTTCAAGCGCGAATTTGGAAAGGCGCGCTTCAATATACCGGGCGGCAGCAGCCTCATCACCGGTGCGGATATCTCCCCAGTTTCCCTGGGTTTCAATCAACAGATCTTTCTGACCAAGGTTAACCAGCGCATCACCGATACTGGCATCGCCATGCGGATGATATTGCATGCTTTGCCCGATGATATTCGCGACCTTGTTAAAACGCCCGTCATCCATCTCTTTCATCGCGTGAAGAATTCGACGCTGAACGGGTTTCAAACCATCTTCTATAGCGGGTACTGCCCGTTCGAGGATCACATAAGACGCGTAATCCAAAAACCAGTTTCTGTACTGTCCGGACAGGCCGCTTTCATTATGGATATTCAATTCTTCTTTGGAGGATTTACTCATTTTGGTTTTCCGGTATTATCGTATTAATCAATTCGTTTAGCCGGCAGTGTTCGTCCCGCCTGAGTTAAGGTAAGTCCGGTAACTTTGCCGCTATCGTCTTTTGTAAATTCAATGCCTGCTTCCACCAGCTTCAGCCGGAACTTAACAGGAGATTCCGCAATCAGCTCCAGCCGGGGTTGAGCGGTTGGCTGAACGGTTAATTCGCCATTAACTACAAGTACATTTAATATAAACTGCGGGGTAATCTGGTAGTTGCCTTCATAAGATTTGAGCAACTCAAGATCAACTTTGGCCGTGGGGGTTTGCTGAACATCAAAAACAACCGATGCGATTTCATTGGTAATTTTTCCCAATACAGAAGTATTGACATTACTCAAAAGAATCACCACCGAACCCTCTTCCGGGAAAATAGCAATATTGCTGTTAAACCCGTGAATTCCGCCACTGTGATGATAAACCCGTCGTGTATGCATGGAATCTATCACCCAACCATAGCCGTAGTTTTGCTTTCCCGGTTTCAATGCTTCAGCCCAGGAGTTGTCAGACAGTATGTTTCCGTCGAGAACAGCCTTTGCCCATGAATAAAGATCTCCGGTAGTGGAATAAACAGCACCAGCAGCACCTGAAACAGTCGAATCTACAATGGGTGCTTTATGCGTGGTATCGGCGGTAATAAAGGTATATCCGATAGCTTTTGACGGATGTTTTAATTCCGTGAAATTGAATCCACTCCGGCGCATGCCCAAAGGCCTGAATATCCATTCGTGCATTTGTTGGGTATACGATTTGCCCCCGGCTTTTTCAGCAATATACCCCAGTAATAAATAAGCAGAATTGCTGTAATTATATTTTTCGCCGGGCTCAAAATCAAGCGGCTTATCTTTAAAAAGGCTGATCATATATTCGCTTGTCTTGATATCAGCCACCTCCTTTTCCATGAAACCGCGGTTAGCGGTATAATTGAAAATCCCTGAAGTATGATTCAGCAAATGCCGGATGGTAATTTTATCGCCGTTGGGATAATCCGGAAAATATTTGGTCAAGCGGTCATCAACCGACAGCTTACCCAGTTCCTGGAGTTTGAGGATCAATGCCGCGGTAAATTGTTTAGTTACAGATCCGATCTGGAAAATACTGGCGGTATCATGCCGCTGCTTGTTGCCCGCATCACGGTACCCATAGCCTTTATGCATCAGCACTTCCCCCTTGTGCGCAACAAGCACTGATCCGTGAAACAGGTTGCTGACCGTATAAGCGTTTATCAGCGAATCAAGCTGATCCTGCCTGTTCTGCGCGTTGAGCTTAGTGATCAGAATGAAGCACAGGAATAATGGTATGAGTTTTTTCATAAACGTTGTTTAGTGTTTTATGAGCCGGTATCGTTGCCCTGTGCTTTTTTAACCTCAAAATCTTTCATGCCCCTGAGTTCACCCTGGCTGTCGAGTTTTCCATCATATACCAGTTGCTTGATACGCCAAAGCAGGTAAGCATCGCCGGTAGTGATTTTGTTGCGCGACAAAAACTGGTGAATAACCTTTGATGCCCTGATCCAGTCGGTGCTGATCAATTGCATCAGTTCTTTATCATAATAGTCATAATCTGCCTGAATCAGTTTTTTACCACCCTCCAGGATTCGCACGCCTTTCTGTTCATTCATCAGTCGCTGCCATTCATCCGGATCCACTTCAAATTCACTGGGCGTGACCGGGCGCGCGAGTTTACGGGCTTTACGAAATTCACGCGGGGGAATCTGGAAAAGATTATGCGGATAAAACAACTGTCCTTTTTCATTAATGAACGGAAGATTGTTCAAATAAAGGATGAAAACCTGGCCCTGGTAGTCTTTCAACTGGCTGATCAGCCAGTAATAACCACTTACATCATGCTGATTCTGGGCAGCCCAGATCCATAATTCTTCTCCTGAATTCAGACGCTCAATAATCCGGGTTACGGTAGCCGCATCATCAACTTCCTGAACCACCGGCTTAGCTTCATAATCTCCTCCCTTCAGCACATCTGCCCACCATTGCTTTCTGAAACCGGCACCCTCTTCGGAGTAAATATCCATAAGAGGGCCAACAGCATAATCATCTTTAATTACCAGGATTTCATTCGTTTCGCTGTCGTCATCAAAGCTTTTCGCCAATATATCCTTATCGGCTTCCTGGAAAACTACATGTATCATTCCGATCAGTTAACATTATGATTCAATATTTACCTTATCATCTGCCAGGTCAAGTTCAACCTTGAGGTTGCCAATGATGAACTCCTGCCGTTGCTGGGTATTCTTACCCATATAATATTCCAGGATCTGCTGAATATGTTCTCCCTGTTCAATAATAACCGGCTGCTTTCGAATGTCTGCTCCGATGAAACGGGCAAACTCATTCGGTGAAATTTCACCCAGCCCCTTAAACCGGGTGATCTCGGGTTTGCTGCCCAGTTTTTTTACCGCTGCCTGCTTTTCCTGTTCATCATAACAGTAAATGGTTTCCTGTTTGTTGCGTACTCTGAAAAGCGGGGTTTCCAGCACATACACATGCCCGTTCTTTACCAGGTCGGGAAAGAACTGCAGAAAAAAGGTCATCAGCAGCAGGCGGATATGCATACCATCCACATCCGCGTCTGTAGCGATCACAATATTATTATACCGGAGATCTTCATAGCTATCCTCAATATTGAGCGCATGTTGCAGCAGGTTAAACTCTTCATTTTCGTAAACCACTTTTTTAGTAAGACCAAAACAGTTCAATGGTTTTCCCCGCAGACTAAAAACAGCCTGAGTTTCCACATCCCTGGCTTTGGTAATTGATCCGCTTGCGGAATCCCCTTCGGTGATGAAAATGGTGCTTTCCTTTTGTTTTTCTAAAATGCTGTTCCGGTCTTTTCCTCCCGGATCATCATTGAGGTGGTAGCGGCAATCGCGGAGTTTCTTATTGTGCAGATTGGCCTTCCTGGCACGCTCATTGGCCAGCTTTTTAATTCCCGCAAGCTCTTTGCGTTCCCGCTCATTCTGCTCAATCCGCTTTTTTAATGCTTCAGCGGTAGCAGCATTGCGGTGCAGAAAATTATTCAGCTCACGGGCAAGAAAATCGCCCACGAAATTGCGCATACTGGGTCCGTTTTCATACACGACCTGCGAACCGAGTTTTGTTTTGGTCTGCGATTCAAAAACCGGTTCCTGCACCCGTACGGATATGGCAGCGCAGATACTACCACGTATATCCGCCGCATCATAGTCTTTTTTATAAAATTCCCGCACAGTCTTTACCAACCCTTCCCGGAAAGCGGCCAGATGCGTACCGCCCTGGGTGGTATACTGGCCGTTGACAAAGGCATAGTATTCTTCACCGTACTGATTTTCATGCGTAAGCGCAACCTCAATGTCTTCACCTTTCAAATGGATGATCGGGTACCGGAGTTCATCTTCATTCGTTTTGCGCTGAAGCAGGTCGAGCAATCCGTTTTTACTGATATACCGCTTGCCGTTCAGGTTTATAACCAGGCCCGCGTTGAGGTAGCAATAGTTCCACAACTGGTTGTCGAGGTAC
This sequence comes from Bacteroidota bacterium, assembly GCA_023409675.1. Classification (GTDB taxonomy): domain Bacteria; phylum Bacteroidota; class Bacteroidia; order Chitinophagales; family Chitinophagaceae; genus Flavitalea. Next base: position 3,842 of record JAEYRC010000202.1, on the reverse strand, counting down.
TCATGTACAAAATGATAATTTTTAAAGATCGATTCATCCGGGATGAACTCAATAAGTGTTCCGTTATCTTCCGATGATTTAGTTTCCTTATTGTCTTTGGTCAGTACGCCTTTGGAAAATTCCGCTGTTTTTTCCTTCCCATCACGGATAGCGGTGACCTTAAAATAACTGCTCAGCGCGTTGACGGCTTTTGTACCCACTCCATTCAATCCTACACTTTTCTGAAACGCTTTGCTGTCGTACTTCGCGCCGGTATTAATTTTACTGACCACATCAACCACCTTACCAAGCGGTATACCCCGGCCATAATCCCGAACGCTAACTGTTTTATTTTTGATCTCAATATCTATATGACGACCATAGCCCATGGTATGTTCATCAATACAGTTATCGATCACCTCCTTGAGCAACACATAAATTCCATCATCATGACTGCTGCCATCGCCGAGCTTTCCGATATACATGCCCGGGCGCAGGCGGATATGCTCGCGCCAGTCGAGTGATCGTATGCTATCCTCGGTGTATTCAACCTGTTGTTTTTCTGCCATAATTTATCTTCCTTCTGTTGCTTTTCAAAAAATACTGATTAGAACTGCCCCGATGATATGCTATTCCCAGGGCGATATTTTGTGCGGCAAATATAGGAAATGCCTAAGCAGACCAGGAATCAATTCAATTCACAGCAGCTACTTTTTCAATTTAGGAACCGAAAGCGCCTGACAGGTATATCTTTCCGCTGATTTAGTGTTCAGGCTTAAGGTTCGGTTTTATCAAATCCTTCCGTGAAAATTGGTTGATTCTTCAAACTATTACATGTTAGAATAAAAAATATATCATAAAAAATTCCTAATGGAGTTTGTGTAACATATTAATAAACAATGATATAGATTAAAGGTGTGCCTTTTGAACGATTTGAGAATGACCGATGCGGGGGGATTTGATTAATTTTGATGTCCGGTTCACCCATAACCGGGGCATAATTGTTCAGCCAGCTAACCCATTATTTTCGGCTGTTTATCCCTACAGGGATAGTATGTTTTCTGAATTCTTTAAACGAGGTATGTATGTATTCTTATGCGTTGCTTGAGGCAGGTTGTTATTATTTAATCCAGGAAAATGAAGATGCTCCGATTGTACTGATCAAAATTAATGTGGAAACCGACCAGTGTGTTTATATTTCAAAATATGCTGAGGAGGAATATATGGAGTGGAAGAAGAAATCTGACCCTATCCTGGATATCCTTGAACTGCTCAGTGATGAGGCGGTAAAGGAATGGGAAGCGGTTTATAATAAAGACACCTATAATTATGAAGGGGATGATGACTATTGAGTGAGGGCCTGACTTTAACAGACTGGAAATAAAAAACTGGTACAATTTTACGTTCAGATAGGCAGGATATGGTATGGAATCAGCAAAAATATACCGGAGCACGTAAGGTGATCGCAGGCATAACGGGAATATTCACGATTATTCCGCTTGCTCCCCTCTTGAACCGGTTTATTCCGCCCATCATGATTGGCACCTGGAATTTCGACCTGGTGCTTGCTGTACTTGCTTCCGCATTGATCACCTACCTTATCCTGCGGATCTTCAGTTTTTTTATTCTGCCCGCTTTATTGTTGTTTGTCGCGGTTATCCTGTATAACCAGTTCATTACCGGCTATGGCTTTGGTTCGATGATCCAGGATTATCGAAGTCTCGTACGGAATAACTGGGGCATGAAGGAACAGAAAGAGATCAACCTGGTCATTACGCCTTCGATCTTCGATGGTCCTTTAACCCGTACGGTGAAATCGCTGCAGTCAAAAGTAAATTATAAGGACTCGGTGGTACGAAACTATGCCGTACAGCATTCGCTTACACATTTTCGGGAGTATTATCCCAAGTATGGCAATACAGCCAGGATCTTATCGCTGTTCCGGCATATCAACCGCAATTTCCAGTATGTTCCCGATTCGCAGCGCGATGAATATTTCGCCACTCCCCGCGAAACAATATTAAACGGACTTGGTGGCGACTGCGATGATCATTCCATTCTTATGGTCAGCGCTATGCGCGCCATTGGCGCAAGGGCGAGAATGGTGTTGACGGAAGGACATCTTTACCCGGAATTATATTGCGGGAATAAGGCGGAATTTGAAAAGATACAGCAGGCCATAATTCATTTGTTCGACCGGGAGGTGAACGGCAATATTTTCTTTCATGAAATGAATGGGGAGTACTGGCTTAACCTGGATTATTCAGCCCGGTATCCTGGTGGACCTTACGTCAGTGAAAAAGCTTTTGCCATAATTGAATAGTAGGCTATTCCTCAACAATGCTTCACTTAGCGACGGGTAATTGAAGGGTATAAATGTCCTTTTGGCGCTTTTAGTTTCAGCATCAGCCCGGTACTTACGATCAACATAGCCAGTAAAGACGTAAAGTAATAAAGGAAAAGCGTATCGGGATTTTCACTTCCATTATAGAAATAATCAAAGATGTATACAACTACAAAAGTGCCGTATTCAAACAACAGCGCGATATAGATAAACAGCATGCGCTTCTGGTGCGGTGAATGATGCAGACGCTGGAAAAAACGCAGGATCTCCCAAACCAGCACGGTTATCACCAGGCCCAGGCCAAGGCCGAGCGTATATTTCATAGAATCATAAAACCAACCCGCCTTATAAATCGCGGCCGTTTGTAAAAACATATAGACCATTCCTGAGCTCACGATAAAGATCTGGATAATCCGTGCTTTTGTGGTCAGAAATAAGAGACTCAGAATAAGTGGAATATCAATCAGGTTATAAACAACATGAATGACCTCAAGCGTACGCGGAGCAATTACCGGAACAATGCTCAGGATGTTGATCAGCGAACCCATCACCCAGTACAAACAAAAAACACGCAGGCTTATAGTATTCCAAAGACGCTTATACAATAACAGGATCAGGGGAAAACAGTAAGCCACACTTGCTGTGACTGTAAGGACTGAAATAATCTGCTCTTTCACAATGGTAAAGGGTTTTCTACAGGGAAAAACCACAATTTTACCATAAATATTGCCAGCAGAAAAAAGTTCAGTAATAATACCTTTTTAGGATGTTGCATAAAATACGATGGTAATTTTATAAGCGGTAGGCAAACATATTTAGACAAATGGTATATTTAAGGCAAAAACATGATACGCCGCCTGTTCCTGTTGCTGCTGCACACCTTTATTTGCCTGTCACTCTTTGCACAGGATGGACTTTCGAAAGAATTTCACCAGGGACGCCGGCAGGCCCTTCGTGAACTGATGCCCGAAAAATCAGTAACCGTTGTTTTCTCTTCTCCTGTCAGAAATTATTCCAACGATGTTGATTATGTATTTCATCAAAACCCCGATATGTATTACTTCTCGGGCTATAAAGAACCCGATGGCGTATTGCTGATCTTTAAAGAACCGGTTACTGTTGCAGCAAAACAGGTTCGGGAAGTATTGTTTGTACAGCGGAAAAATCCTCAAATGGAACGCTGGAATGGCATACGGTTGGGTAAGGAAGCAGCTATGGACAGCCTGGGTATTGAACTGGCCCTGAACGGAGAGGATTTCAAAACTGCTGAAATTGATTTTTCGCAATTTGATAAGATCATATTCGACAGGTTTGTCAATGACTTCGCGAATACACGAAATCCGGCTGATCTGTATGATCTGGTACGGCTGTTCCGGGAGGCTGCTGCTATAGAGGAGGATTATGCCCGCCAGGAAAAATTCAGCGGCAATCTTTACCGGAAATTTACCGGGCAATTGCGGGAGATAAAAACCGAAGAAGAAAAACAACTTTTGCGAAAAGCGGTGGAGATCTCCTGTAT
>JAEYRC010000176.1 GCA_023409675.1 Bacteroidota bacterium | reverse complement strand
TCACCGAACATACTGCCATCCTCACAAACAAAACATAAACGGTCAACATCCGGATCTACGGCAATGCCCAGGTCAGCATTATGCTTACGCACGGCCGAACTCAGCTCCGACAGGTTTTCCGGTAATGGTTCGGGATTGTGCGCGAATTTTCCTGTGACCTCTTCATTTAAGACAATAATGTTCTCTATTCCCAATGCTCTTAGCATCGGTGGCACGAATAGCGCACCGGTAGAATTGATAACATCGACAACTACAGTGAAATTTTTGGCGGCAATCGCTTCCGCATCTACCAAAGGATAATCTACAACTGCCTGAATATGCTCTGCCAGGTAATCGAGATCGCTGATAACAGTGCCTATCTTATCAACAGGTGCAAAGGAAAACTGTTCATTAAGAACTTTTTCCAGAATGATCGCTCCGTCGGCACCGCTGATAAATTCCCCGCGCTCATTGAGCAGTTTCAGGGCATTCCATTCTTTTGGATTGTGGCTTGCGGTAATAATGATCCCGCCTGCGGCCTGTTCTTTTTCAACAGCAAATTCAACAGTAGGAGTTGTTGATAAACCCAGGTCAACGACCTGTAAACCCAGACTGATCAGGGTGTTTACAACAAGGTGCTGTACCATCGGGCCGCTGATACGGCCATCACGGCCCACTACAATTTTACGGTTATCACCTTTTTCAATAATCCAGCTTCCATAAGCTGCGCTGAATTTGACTATATCCAGTGGGGTAAGATTTTCGCCTGTTTGTCCGCCAATTGTCCCACGAATACCAGAAATACTTTTAATCAAGGCCACAGTTCAAAATTTATTTGGGTGCAAAAATAAGGTTTTGCTACCATGATTGCGTTAACCCGTTCGTGGCATTTTCAGAGGAAGGAAAGGTGGGGAAGATAGTGATTTTCCAACTAATTTTAGCCGCGCTGCAGTAGTAGCCACCATCCACTACCCTGCCAACTGAACCGCTTTTTACGTTCAGGAGAGATGGGGATACTTTATACACCGCCTTAGGGTATATGCTGAAGTATCCAGCGCTATCCCGGGAATCATTCTTTACAAAATTCCTTAAAACTCAATTTTTTGCAGCGGGGTTTTATCTATAACTTTACTAAAAATCAGGTATTGGAATTATTTCCGGAAAGAACTACACTGATTTCCTGCCTACGGCTTAAACCGGTTAACCAACACCGCCGTATATAGGTTATGCCATTGAAAGGTGGCAGCCGGATGATCTTCAAAAAAAGATTCCGGCTTAGTCTAATTCATAAGAAATGATAGAAATCCTTATAATCCTCGGGTTAATTATACTGAACGGATTATTTTCAATGTCTGAAATTGCACTGGTTTCAGCCCGAAAAGCCAGACTTGAAGCCCAGGCACACCGCGGTGACAAACAGGCTAAAGAGGCACTTGCCTTATCCAATCATCCCGACACCTTTTTATCTACTGTCCAGATCGGGATCACCCTTATCGGAATTCTAACCGGTATCTATTCGGGAGAGCAGCTAAAATCGAACTTTGTCGCCTTTCTGAACAGGTTCACCTTCCTTGAAGATTACAGTGACGGCCTGGCTACCCTGATCATTGTTATCGTGCTCACCTATGTAACCCTGGTATTGGGCGAACTGCTGCCTAAACGACTGGGCTTGTCGCGCCCGGAAACGGTGGCCAAGATCATGGCTAAACCAATGCGTATTGTTAGCCTGATTACCCACCCGTTTGTATGGTTGCTGACGAAATCCACCAACCTGCTGGTGAACTTATTCAATATTAAGACAAAAGACACCCAGGTAACGGAAGAAGAAATCAAAGCCATTATCAGCGAGGGAACCGAACAGGGAACGATTGAAGAAGCTGAGCAGCAGATCATTGAACGGGTTTTTCACCTGAGCGACCGAAACATCACCTCCCTGATGACCCATCGCAGCGATATCGTCTGGTTCGACCTCTACGATAATGAAATTGCCATCAAAGAGAAAATTCTGCTCGAGCCGCATTCCATCTACCCTATCTGCGACGGGCAGATCGACAATATAAAAGGAATGGTGTCGATCAAAGATATGTACACTTCGGCCGACATTACCCTGTTCAAAGACCTGATGCGGCCTCCTTTATATGTTCCTGAAAACAATTCGGCCTACCAGGTTTTGGAACGATTTAAACAATCGAAAACCCATGCGGCCTTTATTATAGATGAATACGGAAGTTTGCTGGGCATGATCACCCTTAACGATATTCTCGAAGCAATTGTTGGTGACATCCCCGAACAACATATTGTAGATTACGAAATCCTGGAGCGCGAAGACGGTAGTTTTCTGATCGATGCTCAGATCCCCTTCTATGACTTTCTTTCCAGGTTTGAACGGACCGAGATGATGAATGAAGGCGACCAGGAATTTGATACACTCGCCGGGTTTATACTTGATCAGCTTGAACGAATACCGGTTACCGGAGATAAACTCAACTGGGAAGGCTTCGCGATTGAGATCGTAGATATGGATGCGCAGCGCATCGATAAGGTAATGGTCAGAATTTCAGCAGAAATACGGGAAGATATGGAGGCCGAACAATAAACCCTCTGCTAACAGCCAGGCATAGCTATTCCTGATTCAAACTTTTAAAACCTTGCCGTGGTTTTGGCAGATGTGAATTATTTCGAACGGAAATCGAGTTGTAGCGTAGTTTTCGGATAGTCAACCTTTCCGCTTTGCCGCTTACCGCCAACCGTAACATGCATCAGGTTGATCTGTTCTTTAAACGAATCGTATAAGATGGCATTTTTCAGTTCCATTGTTTTGGGTGCAGGGCAGTTCAGCACTTCATAATAACTCCAGATGGCTTCAGATTCGCGTTCATAGCCAACAAAATTAAAATCAACCCGCCGGCCATCAATAAAAATCAGCAGGTGGTTTTTCATATAGGCCGCCATCCGGGTTTCCACCACTTTCTGATCCCGGGGATTGAACAGGTCTATCCGGGAACTGGCATTATGGTTTAGCGCAACCTCAAAATCATCCCTAAATATTTTGCAACTGATTTCCAGGGCATTGGTCCCGGCATTATGGTTAATCTCCGTTACACTGACATAAAAAGGATGTTCTGCTTCAATTGCAGCAAAATCAGTGGAAAGAGAAGACAGCAGGCTATTAACAAGCAGCCAGAAGTGAAGAAAGGTGACCATTAATCATTTAAATTTTTCTGTTACAAATCTCTTACTTATTTTTCAGTCTTAACGTTAAAACCTTTTATCCCCACAGGAACTTCTTGACATGCAGGAATTTTGGATGTTTTTTGAACTCGGCCGTGAACACATTGCCGACTTATCGGGTTACGATCATATTCTCTTCATAGCCGCCTTATGTATCGGGTATCTCCCGAAAGATTGGAAAAAAATTCTGATTCTTGTTACCGCTTTCACCGTTGGCCACTCCATTACGCTGGCACTCAGCGCGCTGGATGCGGTAACTGTTTCGGCGGAATGGATTGAATTTCTCATTCCGGTGACTATTATGATCACCGCATTGATAAATATCCTTCGAAAAGATGTTGAACGGAAACAAAGGGTTGTTTCATTGGAATTTCTTCTGGCGAGTTTTTTCGGATTGATCCATGGTTTGGGTTTTTCCAATTACCTGAAGAGTCTGCTGGGAAAAGATACCAGCATCATTAATCAGCTCCTGGCTTTTAATATAGGACTCGAAATCGGGCAGTTATTAATTGTCGTGGCAGTATTATTACTTTCCGTAATTTGCATTCAGGGTTTTAAATTTCCGCGACGCGAATATTTACTCTTTAGCTCCGGGGCTATTTTCGGGATTTCCCTGATCATGGCACTGGAACGAATACCTTTCTAAATTTAAAGATGATAAAATGAGAAAAGTCTTTTCTGCTTTCCTGGTCTTGTCTGGTTTGGTCACCACGGCAATTGCTCAGGATCACCGCAACAATCCCAATTCAAACCACGGAAATAAGTTTGAACAACTGGGATCTATTCTTCCTACACCCAACCAGTATCGTAGTGCAAGCGGCGCTCCCGGACCGGCCTACTGGCAGCAAAGGGCCGACTATGATATCAAATGTGAGCTTGATGAAGATAAACTGACACTTACCGGAAGTGAAACCATCACCTATTATAACAATTCCCCCGACATCCTGACCTATCTCTGGTTTCAGTTGGATGAAAATGAACACAGTTCAGTAAATAACGCCAACTACCAGAACAGCAGCACTATGCCCCGCCAGCTTAACGCGGCAGCCATCGAACGCTATGCGCAGCCAAAGGAAGATAATGGGTATGGTTTTAACATCACCAACCTGACAGATGGTGCAAATAAAAAGTTGCCCTATGTGATCAACAAAACCATGATGCGGGTGGATCTTCCGACTCCACTCAAACCTGGACAGAAATATGTGGTTAAAATCGATTGGAATTATAAAATATCCGACCGCGGTTCAATGGGCGGACGTGGCGGTTATGAATTGTTCCCCGAAGATGGAAACTACCTCTTCACCATGGCGCAATGGTATCCGCGCCTGTGTGTTTACAGTGATTTCCAGGGCTGGCAGAACCATCAGTTTACCGGCAGAGGTGAATTCGCCCTGACCTTTGGGAACTTTAAAGTGCAAATGACCGTTCCCGCTGATCACGTGGTAGGCTCAACCGGAGAGTGCCTTAACTATGAAGCTAATTTGACTTCAACACAGAAAGCACGCTGGGCCAAAGCGCAAACAACCAAAGAGCCCATCGAAATTGTAACACTGGATGAGGCGAAAGCGGCTGAAAAAACCAAAAGCACAAAGAAAAAAACCTGGATCTATAAAGCCGATAATGTTCGGGATTTCGCCTGGACTTCCTCCCGCAAATTTGTATGGGACGCCATGCCCGTTGTAATTGAAGGCAAAAAGATCATGGCCATGAGTTATTATGGTAAGGAAGCTTATGGTTTGTACAGACCCTTTTCTACAAAAGCGGTAGCGCATACTATCCGGGTGTATTCCGATTTTACATTTCCTTACCCCTACCCTGTTGCGATAAGTGTTGAAGCCTCCAACGGTATGGAATACCCGATGATCTGTTTTAACTACGGACGTACATCACCAGATGGTACTTATACCGAAAGCACCAAATATGGCATGATCGGCGTGATCATTCACGAAGTAGGCCATAACTTCTTCCCCATGATCGTAAACAGCGATGAACGCCAGTGGACGTGGATGGATGAAGGACTGAATACTTTTGTGGAATACCTGGCTGAAGAGCTGTGGGATAATAAATTCCCCAGCAGACGTGGTCCGGCTTTCCAGATCACCGATTACATGAAGTTGCCCAAGAATCAACTTGAGCCAATCATGACCAATTCTGAAAACATCATTGGATTTGGTCCGAATGCCTATGCCAAGCCCGCTACCGGTCTGAATATTTTACGTGAAACGATCATGGGCAGAGAACTCTTCGATTACGCGTTTAAGGAATATGCCCGCCGCTGGGCCTTCAAACATCCAGAGCCTGCTGATCTCTTCAGAACAATGGAAGATGCCAGTGGAGAAGACCTCGACTGGTTCTGGAGAGGCTGGTTCTTCAGCACCGATGTATGTGATATGTCGCTGGATACTGTAAAATATTTCCGGCCCGATCCCAATGCCCAGGTTAATATGGGTACACAGGATTCAGAACGCCAGGTTAAGCTTCCCCGTCCGCAACTGAACGATTTTGAAGACATTTCAAAAATCCGTAACCGGGAAGACAGCAGCATCAAATTCTATACAGATACCGATACTACCCTGCGCGATTTCTACTGGCGCTATGCCCGTGGAATTGAACCTTACGACAGTACAACCTATACGGTTCCTGTCCCTGCCTTTACCGAACCCCTCGATGAGGAAACCAAACAAAAGATCGCTGCAAAACATTTTTACGAGATCGCGGTTACCAATAAAGGCGGACTGGTTATGCCACTGATCGTAGAGTGGACATTTAAGGATGGCACCAAGGAAATAGACCGTATTCCGGCCCAAATCTGGCGCCTGAACGAAGAAAAGGTTACTAAGGTATTTATAAAGGATAAAGAGGTGGCCAGTGTGGTATTGGATCCTATGCGGGAAACAGCGGATATCGATCTGACCAATAACAGTTGGAATGCTATTCCTGCACCTTCGAAGTTTACGATCTTTAAAACTAAACAACAATCCAGAGGACAATCAACAGGAATTAATCCCATGCAGAAAGCCATGGAGAAAAAATCCTTTTAATTCAGCTCAGGATCAGCGAACAGAAAGCCCGGAAATTCCGGGCTTTCCTTTTTGTATTAATGCAGATATACTGTAGACAAATTGCAATCATAAATGGAAATTGCTCATTGAAAAGCATTTTTTTTTTGGGGGGGGGATATTTGAATAATTTGCCGCATTAAATTATAGCGAAAATGGACGCAAATATTATTATAATTAACGGATTCTCCTGGCTGGCAATAGTGCAACTCCTAAAAATTATCCGGCTACTGTTCCACCTGATCAAGGGCATATTCATAAGCAGCCTGCTGGATCCTGCTGACACTAAATTTAGTCTTATAGGTTATTATCTAA
>JAEYRC010000070.1 GCA_023409675.1 Bacteroidota bacterium | reverse complement strand
CAAACATGTTACCGCGGGAATAATTGATGAACACTCTCATATTGCCGTGTCTTCCATCAATGAAGGCGGGCAGTCTGTAACGTCAGAGGTACGTATTGCAGATAACCTGAACCCTGATGATATCAATATTTATCGCCAGCTAAGTGGTGGTGTAACCTCTTCGCATATCCTGCATGGATCGGCCAATACCATTGGCGGACAAACGCAGTTGATCAAACTGCGCTGGGGCGCTAACGATGAAGATATCAAATTCAAAAACTGGCCGGGCTTTATCAAGTTTGCACTTGGTGAAAATGTTAAGCGAACCACTTCATCCAATAATGTTCGTTATCCCGACACGCGTATGGGCGTAGAGCAGGTATTGCAAGATGCATTTGCTCGTGCTGTTTTATACAAGCAGCAGCTTGCGGAAGCCGAAGCGAATAATAAGAAACGCGGCGCTACACCAATTCATGTTCGCAGAGACCTGGAACTGGATGCCCTGGTGGAGATCCTTGATCAGCAACGCTTCATCACCTGTCACTCCTATGTTCAAAGTGAAATCACAGCAGCCATGCGTGCCGCTGAAAAATATGGTTTCAAGTTCAATACGTTTACGCATATTCTTGAAGGTTATAAAGTGGCCGACAAGATGAAAGAACACGGAGCGGCAGCATCAACATTTGCAGACTGGTGGTCGTACAAGAATGAGGTAATGGACGCGATTCCCTATAACCCAACCATCATGACGAAAGTGGGGCTGAATGTAGCGATCAATTCCGATGATGCGGAGATGGCCAGGAGGCTGAACCAGGAAGCGGCTAAAAGCGTTAAGTATGGCGGTATGAGTGAAGAGGATGCCCTTAAAATGGTAACCCTCAATCCGGCAACCATGCTGCATGTGGCCGACAGGGTAGGCAGTCTCAAAGCCGGTAAAGATGCCGATATCGTATTGTGGTCTGATAATCCGCTGAGCATATACGCGCGTGCCGAAAAGACACTGGTTGATGGAATCGTGTATTTCGACCGCGAAAAAGACCTGCAACTGCGCGAAAATATCCGCCAGGAACGCAGCCGTCTTATCAATAAAATGCTTGGTGAAAAACGTTCCGGTGCACCTGTTCAGGCGGGAAGGGCAAGTATGGAAATTATGCATACCTGCAGCGATCACCTGCACAGCCACGGATTGCTGGTAGTGGATGCTGATGAACTGAATTGAATCAACTAATTGCTAAATATTTTTTATGCTAAAGAGAATCGGTTTTTTATCTGTGCTGTTCGGTACACTGAGCATGGCCGTTAGAGCACAGGACAATGTATATCCTGCCCCCGCCACGAAAGGCGTTACAGCGATAATTAATGGTACGGTGCACGTAGGTAATGGCACCGTTCATCAGAACGGAACGGTCTTATTCGAAAATGGAAAGATCAGCTATGCAGGCACCGGAGCAACAGTTCCGGCCGGGGCAAAAACGATCGATGCCGCGGGCGCGCATGTATATCCCGGACTGATACTGCCCAATTCCCGGATGGGAATCATGGAAGTGGGTGCCGGTACAAGGGCTACCAACGACTTTGCCGAGTTGGGTGATATGAATCCGAATGTGCGTTCCATTGTCGCTTATAATGCGGAGTCGAAGATCATCAATACCGTTCGCTCGAATGGTGTTCTGCTGGCACAGGTGGTTCCTGCCGGCGGACTGATCAGTGGCACCTCAAGTATTGTGCAACTCGATGCCTGGAACTGGGAAGATGCGGCTTACCATATGGATGGCGGCATCCACATCAACCTGCCAAGCCTGTTGAACCGGCCGAATCCTTTCGCCGCTTTTACCGGAGCTCAACAGTCGGGCGACAGGTTGCAAAACGCGCTCGACAGGATCGAAACCCTGAAGGCATATTTCCGCAGTGCTGAATTATACAATAAACAGGCCCGTCCGGAGAAAATTGACCTGAAAGCGGAATCAATCAAAGGTCTGTTTGATAAATCCAAAAAACTGTATGTGCATTGCAACCTGGTTAAGGAAATGCTTATCGCGGTGGATTTTGTTAAGGATTTCGGATTTGATGTAGTGATTGTTGGAGGTAGTGAAAGCTATCAGATTCCTGACCTGCTGAAAAAGCATAATATTCCGGTGATCCTGGCGCAGATGCATAGTCTGCCTACCATGATCGATGATGATATTGACCAGCCCTTCAAAACGCCCGCCATTTTGCAGAAAGCCGGTGTATTGTTCAGTATCGGTGATGAAGACAGTCATAACCGTGGCCGGAACATTTCTTTCAACGCGGGAACAGCCGCGTCTTACGGGCTGTCGAAAGAAGAGGCCCTGTCAGCTATCACCCTTAATACAGCAAAAATCCTGGGTATAGCCGACCGCACCGGTTCGCTGGAAGCTGGTAAAGATGCCAATATTGTGATCAGCAAAGGTGATATTCTGGATATGCGCAGCAGTGTTATCACCCATGCGTTTATTCAGGGCAGAGCCATATCGCTGGATGATAAACATAAGCAACTAAACGAACGCTATAATTCCAAATACGGATTGTAATCGTTAGCTGAATTGGATAACTTTTAATGGCTGCGGAATGAGCTGAGTGATCAGTTCATTCCGCAGTTTTTTTTAAGACTTAAATGTGCATTGATTATGCAGGCAACAAATCAGTACAATTGAATCAGAAGGTCTTTCAAATCATCAGGTGTTTTTTATGCCGGTTTTTTTCAGGTACCGTACTTCCAGGCTATACACATTAAATTCTTCCACCACCTTACCCCGTAACAGGTAAAAGCCTTTTCCCTGCAGGGGTGTGCGGGCGCTGTCGGGAAAATGTACGGTATCGAGCCAATCTCCATGTCCGTCGAGAAAAGTGCCGAAATACATCATCTCTCCCTTACTCGTTCGTACAGGTTTATAGGTAATATAGTAGGCAAGTATGGTAATTTCCTTATGCAGATTATTCGCCAGATCGGCTGCATAACAATAATTCTCCGGCTGCTCTTCAGACAATAAGAATACGTCACAGAGCGGAAAACCCAAAAGTTCAATTTCATCAAACGCGTCATCCAGTGGATGCACACTCAGTTCAGGTAGGGCAAAATTTACCGGCGCTTCATGAAATAAACCGTTGGATACCGGTATGCGGTCTTTCGTTTTTTTCAAAACGAAATTGGCATGCCAGAGTAATTCCTTTTTGGTTTTGCCGGTAAAGCGGAAGGCGCCGATGCGGATAAGGATATTCAGTTGTTCCGGATTGCTGCCTGTACGTTCTATAAAATCTTCCAGGCCGGTATAAAGCCCTGAGCAGGATCTTTTTTCAAGGACGTCCTGAACAAAATTTTCTTCAAGATGCTGAACATGGATGAAGCCGAGATAGACGGTCCTGCCGCTGATACGGGTCAGCCATGTACTGTTGTTCAGACAGGGTGCCTGTATTTCTCCGCCCAGGCGCTTCAATTCATGTACATATAATTCGGTGGTATAGAATCCACCAAAATTATTGATCACGCCAACCATGAATTCGAGGGGGTAATGGGTTTTCAGAAAAAGACTCTGGTAGCTTTCAACGGCAAAACTGGCGGAGTGCGCTTTGGAAAAAGAATATCCGCCAAAACTTTCGATCTGACGCCATACCTCGGCCGACAATTCTGCCGAATAGCCTCTTTCCCTGCAGTTTATAAAAAACTTATCCCGGATATGTTCGAACTCTTTACGGCCGCGGTATTTGCCACTCATTGCCCGGCGTAAAATGTCGGCTTCTCCCATATCAAGCCCGGCAAAATGGTGGGCAATTTTGATCACATCTTCCTGGTACACCATTACGCCATAGGTTTCCTCCAGCAGTTCTTTCATTTTTGGATGGAGGTAATCAAATTTATCGGGATGATGATAGCGGTAAATATATTGCCGCATCATACCACTTTGGGATACTCCCGGGCGAATAATGGAACTCGCTGCCACCAGGGTGATGTAATCATCACATTCCAGTTTCAGCAGAAGCTGGCGCATAGCCGGACTTTCAATATAAAAGCAACCGATCGTATCTGCTTTTCGTATGCGGGCCGCTACATGCGGATCCTTTTTGAAGTCTTCAATACGATGAATATCGATATGAATACCCTGGTTATCTTTTACCAGTTCGAGTGTATCCTTAATATGACCGAGTCCCCGCTGGCTCAGAATATCCAGTTTATACAAACCGATCTTTTCGGCCAGGAACATATCAGCCTGAACGGTACAGAATCCTTTGGGCGGCAGTTCAACAGCACAGTAGGCGTAGATGGGTTCCTCACTGATCAGCATTCCGCCGGGATGTATGCTTAAGTGATTGGGAAAGTTTTTAAGCATGCGCCCATAGCGCATAATGAGTCGCTGAATTTTATCTTCGCTGAAATCATGATCGGGTTTGGCCAGCAGCGCGTCGGTTTCATGCTTGGGCAAACCAAAAACCTTCGATAGTTCACGAATGATCGCGTTGTGCTGAAATGTGGTGTACATACCCAGCAATGCAACATGTTCGCGACCATAGCGCTTGAACACATAATCGATCACCTCATCGCGGTCTTTCCAGCTGAAGTCGATATCAAAATCGGGTGGGCTTGTCCGGTAGGGATTCAGAAAACGTTCAAAATAGAGGTCGAGGTCGATAGGATTTACATCAGTAATCCTTAAGCAATAGGCTACAATCGAGTTCGCGCCGCTGCCCCGGCCAACATAAAAGAAGCCACGGCTTTGCGCATAGCGGATAATATCCCAGGTGATCAGAAAATACGCATTGAATCCCAGGTCATTGATGATCTTCAACTCACGCAGCACGCGGTGCCGGGCTTCTGTATGTGCAACACCAAAGCGTTGTTTCAATCCGTCGAGAGCAAGTTTCTCCAGCAAGATCCTGTCGTCTTCAGTGCTGGCGCTGAAGGTTTTCTTATTCTTATCCGTGAAATAATCCATGCTTACCGAACAGCTTTCCATAACCTGCAGGGTATTGGTGATAATACCGGGGTAGCGGCTGAAGGCTTTCATCAGTTCAGCCTGGGCAACAAATGTTTCCTCAATACAGGCAATATCCTCAGGGTCCTGCCGGCTAAGCAGAATATTTCTGTCGATAGCCCGCAGCAGCCGGTGCAGGTTAAAGCCGGTTTTATCGTTGAACGTTACCGGCTGCCGGATTACCAGCTTAGCGCTGTAAGCCGATATATTCATGCCATATAAGCGGTTGATTTCCCAGGGAGCAATACCAAGCAGTTCATTGGCATTTAATGCATCGGGTTCGGTTGTCCCTAGAGGATAGATCACCCATACATCATGATGATAATCAGGCTTAGCGGGAAAATCCTTTTTTTGTTGCAGATGGATGCTCAGGAAGCGGTTGATGACGGCAAAACCGGAATTGTTTTTCGCCAGCATAATATACAGCAGGCGGTTGTCATTCCGGATCTCCGCCCCGGCAATGGGTTTGATTTTTTTTTCGGAGCAGAATTGTACAAAGTCCCAGATATCGCAGGTGCTGTTAATGTTTGTCAGCGCCAGTACACTGGCACCGGCATCTACAGCCTGATCAACCAGTTCCCTGGTGGAGAAAATGCCGTATCGGAAACTGAAATATGTTTTACAATTGAGGTACATGAAGTTATTTTTCCGGTAGATCTACCGTTCTTGCGGTGGAGATCAGTGCAGTACCGAAGCGGTTGCGGATACCGTCCATAGCCTGGTAGAGCCTGATCATTTCATTGGTTTCATCGAATAAACTGATCTGGTAATTGCCGGGAACCAGGTGGGTAAAACGCACGCCCACCAGCCTTACCAGCAAACGCCGGTCGTATAACTTTTCAAACAGCATCTTTACATTGCTGAGGATCACCCGGTCAGATGCCGTATAAGCAATGCGTACCTGACGATTGACCGTATTAAAATCGGCATAGCGGATTTTCACGGAAATACATCCCGTAAGTTTGCTCTGGCGCCTCAGTTCAAACCCGATCGTTTCGGTCATCCGTACCAGTTGGGCCAGCAGAAAATCAATATCAATGGTATCCTGCTGAAACGTATTTTCTGTACTGATGCTTTTTTGATGGTGATAGGGGATTACAGGGCTGTCGTCAATTCCGTTGGAACGTCGCCATAATTCTATCCCGTTTTTTCCCAACAGGTTCTGAAGGTAACTGACCGGAATATCACTCAGGGTTTTGACGGTTTCCACGCCCATCCTGCGCAGCAGGCTGGCTGTCTGCTGACCAACCATCGGTATTTTTTCTACCGGTAATGGCGCGAGGAAATCTTTCTCATAACCCCGCTGAATGCTAAGCTGGCCGTTGGGTTTGGCTTCATCCGTGGCAACCTTACTGACCAGCTTATTCACCGACATTCCATAGGAGATCGGCAGCCCCGATTCCTTCATGATCTTTTTTCGCAGGCCGTCCGTAAATGTCTGGCATCCGTAAAACCGGTCCATTCCGGTCAGGTCAATATAAAATTCATCAATACTGCTTTTCTCATAAACCGGAACTTCCGAGGCGATCACTTCGGTAACCAGTTCAGAGAATTTGCTGTAGTGTTCCATGTCGCCACCAATTATCACCGCATGCGGACAAAGCCTTTTGGCAAACTTCATGGGCATGGCCGAGCGTATACCAAACTTGCGGGCCTCATAGCTGCACGCTGCAACAACTGCCCTGTCGCTGCTGCCGCCTACCAGCAGGGGAAGACCATGAAGTCTGGGATTTTTCAGGCACTCCACACTAACGAAAAAAGAATCCAGATCCATGTGCACAATCGTGCGTTCCGATGAAGACAACATATGCCGGAATTTGACGGCAAATTACTAAAATATTTAGCAAATCAGGGTTTCATTTCCGGTACGGGTGTGTGGGGAAAGCTTTCCTCAATACCCTGTTAAAATGAGCGGAACCGTCTAATAGTAAACCATTAAGCGGTCGATTTTGCCGGGATAATTTGATGAATTTCATTTATTTTGATTCCGGGATATGCAGTGGTGCGGTAAAGATTATTATGTATAACCAGCCAATAGTTAATGCTGGTATCGCGATTAATCCGGGTGAAATGCACGGGAAAATGAGTTTAGCATGTTCAATTCTTAAAATTTGATTTTCCGGATGGCATTTGATTTGCAAAAGAAATGCAATTGTACCCTTAAAGCGAATCGGCAAGGCGGACAATGTAATAAGCCGAAAATTTATGAGCCAAAACTCGAGAAAACTGGTATTTATTGTTGATGATGATCCGGATGACCGACAAATCATTCTGGATGCTTTTCTGGAAAATAATACCCTGGTTGATTATGTATTTATTGAAAGTGGAAATGAACTGCTGCAAACGCTGGAAGAAACTCCGCAAACTGAATATCCATCCCTTATACTTCTTGACCTGAATATGCCTGGTATGCTGGGAATGCAAGCCTTGAAACAGATTAAAAGCAATAAAACCTATTCAGAAATTCCTATTGTGGTTTTAACGACGTCAACCTTGCGGTCCGATCGTAAACTTTCCTATGAACTCGGCGCCAATTGTTTTTTAAGTAAACCTTCTTTGTATCGCGACCTGGTCAGGATTACCAGTTCCATTTCAAGGGTCTGGTTTCAATCCTGATTTTAATTCTGCTCCTTTTATAAATCTTTTATATTCGGCAAGTACTAAATGAATGAAGCTATGTTAGAAAAGCATCCTATAATTTTTGTTGATGATGATGAAGATGATCGGCAGATTTTTCAGGAAGGTTTTTCGCAGGCAGGTTGTAATGGAAAATTTATTCAGTTCGGATCCGGGAACCAGTTACTGGAGTTTCTTCAAACCAATTCTTCTGATGAATTTCCCCTGCTCATATTGCTTGACCTGAACATGCCGGGTACAGATGGACGTGAAGTACTGCGCCAACTGAAAACTACTCCGGAATGGATCCATATACCCGTGGTGGTATTTACGACCTCAACACATGAAAGAGATCGTAAAATGGCCTATGAACTCGGCGCGAATTGTTTTGTATCCAAACCCGCGGGTTACCAGGAAGTACTGGATGTTACCCGGTCGATCGCCGAATTGTGGTGCAATGCGGTGAAATAAGGATGGCACGGAAATTTATAGTATATAATTGAACTATTTTCTCATTAGGGTTTAGGGGTAAAGTCCCGCTGTTATTGCAGCGGGGCTTTTTTTTATCCGGATTAGAAGGCCTTCCGCTGGTATAGAAATTGTTCTTTTGACTGCTTTGGATATGTGTGATAAAATCAGCAACTATGAAAAACAACAGCAGTTCAGATTACCAGTACAAGGCCGATGTAGATACTTCTAATGCCGCCGAAGTTAAATACTGGACAAATAGGTGGAATATATCTCCGCAACAGTTAACCGGCGCTATCCGCGCCACCAAAAGCACCAGTGTTATCGTAATTGATGAATACCTGTTCAACCGTAAAAACCGGCCACGCAGACCCAGGTTTATCAATCAGCTTTGATCCGGAAGAGTTGTTGGATAGAACATCTCTCTGCATAAGCCATGGCTGTTGCAAAACTAATTCTCTCCGCCGATGCGGCGTTGTTCATCAGTGGCACTGCCGGATTTATTTTTTTGCTGTATCGCGGCGCCCTTCGAAAAGCGGTAGGTAAACGTTATGCCTATACGCCGGTTGTCCCAGATGTTGTTAAGCAGCATATTGATGTTATCATGTTTTACCTTTACGGTAACTTTCTGTAATAAAAAGGGATCATTCATACTCAGTTTAAGTGTGCCTTTGTTTTTCATGATCTGCTTACCCGCTCCGAATGACAGCACATACATGGGTTCCAGCAGGAACATGCCGGTGAACAGTGAACGGCCCTGGTAAAATCCGCTCATCTCCGCGCTCCAGGTTTTGGCAAAACGGAACTGCTGATTGAAGTTGAAGGAAAAGGAGGTGATGCTGGTTTTCAGTAAGGCGTTATTGACCATTCCTTCATAATGATTGTTGAAAATATTTCCATAGAGGCTGGTGGTCCACCAGGGTGTCACGGGCGCATTGTAACTCAGCGAAAGCCCGATATTGCGGCGGCTGGCAACATTTTCTTTGGTCTGGTAAGTCACTTTCGTATTATCGTTCTGCTTGAGAATATCGTTGATGATATCATTCGTATAGGTATAATTGAAGGTAGTGGTGAGCTTGTTCTTCAGCACATGCAACAGTTCAATATTATGTGTAAACTGGGGATTCAGGTAGGGATTGCCCTGATTGAAAGTATATAAATCCAGAAAGTACTGAAAAGGATTAAGGTCGCGGTAATTGGGCCGGTCGATTCTTCTTCCATAATTCATCGAAAGCTGATGATGTTCATTCACGGCATACCCGATGAACGCCGTTGGGAAAAACTGAAAATAATCTCTGGGTATTTTTTTGCCGATCAATACCTGCTTCCCGGTAGAATGGGTATGTTCTGCCCGTAATCCTGCCTGAATGGAAAACTTATTGATGGTGCTGTTGTAATTGATATAGGCCGCGCTGATCTGTTCAGTATAGAGGAAATGATCTTTACGGGCATCATCGGCCCACACACCCGCATCGAAATCATAATATTCATACGGAGCATTGTTATCGGTCTGAACATAACTGGCTTTAAGGCCACCCTCTAATTTGGTTTGCTTCGATAGCGAATGCGTATAATCAATCTTACCACTCATGATCCTGATTTCCGATGGCAGTACAGCCCGGAGGAGGTATACACTGGTTGGTGCAGCTTCATAACCTACACGGTTATCCGTAAATTGTTCCTGCTTCGAGCTGTACTGTATATAATCAAGATCAGCGCTCAATACACTGCCTTCCCTGCCGGTCTGGCGCCTGAAATTAGTATTGACGGAAAAATTTTTCCAGGGGTTATGGGAGCTGTTCAGGGAAGAGATGGTGGAATCGGCCCCCTGCATCAGGTCGGTATAAAAAGTTCCACTACCCACCGACCGTTGATTTCTGCCCGAATAGTTGCCGTTCAATACGATACCAATGGTGTTTTTGGAATTCAGTTCAACATCAATACCGGTTCGCAGGGTGTAATTGTTACTGTAGTTGGTCGACCGGCCTGTCTGGTCGAAGGCATTGGTGATACCGTTGGGTTTGAATTTACGCGAAATGTTCTGCTCATTATATTGTTCCCAATAGGTATAGCCGCCATTGGCAAACAGGTTTACCCGGCCTTTTCGGTAGTTGAAGTTGAAGTTATTGGGCGATTTGGGATACACTCCCTGCATGTATCCTACGGAAACGCTGCCATTCAGTCCGGTTTTCCGGCTTTTTTTGGTTTTCAGGTTAATGATCCCTGAATTGCCGGCCGCATCAAATTTCGCTGAAGGCTGCGTCATGATTTCAACCTGATCCAGTTCCGCCGCAGGCATACTTCTTAGCAGGCTGGCAAGATCCTGTCCGCTTAGGTAAGTCGGCCTGCCATCAATCAACACCATCACACCCTGTTTTCCTTTTACCTGAATATTGCCATCCTGATCTACAGCGATGCCGGGCGATTTCTCCAGTAATTCCAGCACTGTTGCTCCCGTATTGCTGGGGGCGGCATCAACATTTACGATCAGTTTGTCGGCCCGGGCTTCAATGATCGGTTTTCTTGCGGTGATGGTTACAGCGGTCATATCCTGTGCCGAACGAATCAGTTCGATCTGCATCTGTACACCGGTTTGGGCCCTGAGGTAAACCGGATCAAATCCGATAGAAGTTGCAAGAATCAGGTAGCTGCTGTCGGCCAGCTCCATAAATTCAAAGTTTCCCGTTTTATCGGTTATAGCCAGTTTGATAAGTGTAGAGTCGCTGCTCTTCAGTAAGGAAACTGATGCATTGGAAATCATCTCTCCCTGAGCAGTTATTTTGCCCCGAACGGATAACTGCGCATAGGCACCCTGGATGACAATATTCAGCAGAAAAAGAAGGATAATATTTTTCATTCCCGTAAATTCATCATCCCCTGGTTTAATCCGTTCGGATTTTTGATGAAACCGCGGATTTCAGCGTTGAATGGTCTGAACATGAAGTTTTCATCGGATGCCGGCTCCCGGGTTGGCATAAAGTTTTCCGTAAAACCTCAGTACAATACAAACGGCAATCTGATCAACTAAAAATCTCCCGTTATGGCTAATCAAAAAAAAGAAGGCAAATTAGGTATCGCGCTTGTTGGACTCGGCAAATACAGTACCGGGCAGCTGGCGCCGGCGCTACAGGAAACGGAACATTGTTACCTGGCCGGAATTGTAACCGGATCACCCGATAAAGCACAGGAATGGAAAAAGAAATATGCTATTCCGGAAGAGAATATATACTCCTATGATACATTCGATTCAATTAGTGAGAACAAGGATATTGATATTGTATATATCGTACTGCCCAATTCCATGCATGAAGAATATGTTATCCGCGGCGCAAGAGCGGGTAAGCATATTATATCCGAAAAACCACTGGGCATCACCGTAGAAGAATGTCAGCGCATGATCGATGCCTGCGCTGCTGCAGGAAAACAGTTGTCGGTGGGGTACCGTCTGCATTTCGATCCATTTAATAAGGAAATGATGCGGTTGGGGCAGGATAAAGTGTTTGGAAAGATCAGTTTACTGGAGGCCAGGCATGCCCAGAAAGATGTTTCGGGATGGCGCCTGCAAAAAGCACTTGCCGGTGGTGGCCCGCTGATGGATCTGGGCATTTATTGCCTGCAGGCGGCCATATATACGCTTGGAGAAGAACCACTGGCGGTTACCGCTACCATGGGACCGGTCACTGATCCCGAACGTTTCCGTGAGGTGGAAGAATCGCTGTACTGGAATATGGAATTTCCGGGTGGGATACGGGTGAAATGCTTTACTTCCTATGCCGAGGATACCAATTACCTTAAGGTGGAGGCGGAAAAGGGTTGGTTCGGAATAGCGCCTGCCTACGCCTATAATGGCCTGAAAGGTGAAACCTCCGACGGTAAAATGGAGTTTGAAGAAGTTAACCAGCAGGCCTTGCAGATGGATGATTTTGCACTTGCGGTAAAAGAGGGCAGACCTACCCCGGTTCCGGGAGAAATGGGTAAACGCGATGTGGCGATCATGCAGGCCATCTACCGGGCGGCTAAAACCGGGGAGCGGGTTGAACTGACGCTGGATTAAGGATTGCGGATCATATCATGGATCAGCCTGAGCAGTGATTGCTCATTACGGCTGTCCTGCTTTAATTCCCAGATCATTATTCCCCCTGCTTTGCGGTCGAGCGCGAACTGAACCTTACGGCCAATGGTTGCGCGGCCGTTATAGTAAATTGTTCCGCCATCCGAGAGGTTGATTTCATCTTTTTCTGCCGCAGCCGGATAGGTACTGATAATTTCATGGTAGCGTATACTCGTCGGGGCATTCCCTCCAAATCCATAACCATAAAAGGGTAATCCGATCAATAATTTATGAGCAGGAATACCGCGTTCTTCATGATAATAGCGAAAATCGGCTTCCGCCATTTCATAGGGAGAATGCTGACCGGGCCGGGTAGGAGCCCATGGGCCGGTCTTATCGTACGACATGATGTTGATGACATCATACCGTGCTAACGTTGAGTCGGCAATTTTATGGCCATTCCAGCTTGCCAGCGCGGCGGTCATCAGTAATTTCTTTTCATCCAGCGCGGCATCCAGTTCCGCAACAAAAGCCGGATAATCGGCATTGATCAGGTCATTTTCCAAATCCACATCAATACCATCGAACCCGAACTGCTGGCATACCTGCAATAATGCGGCAATGTATTGTTTCCGGTGTGGCGCACTGATCATTTCTTCCAGGTGAGCGGGCGCCAGTCCGCCACCAATCGACATAAAGGTTCGCACATTTTTCTTTCTGGCAGCTTCCATTACCTGGTGTAACCCCTCGTTTACCGAAAAGGTTCCGGTAGAATCGGGATTGATAAACGCGATGTTCAGGTCGGTTATCTTATCCATATCGATCTGATCCAGCAGGGTATGCCAGGAATTATGCCCCAGTAAATATCCCGAAACCCGGAATGTTGCCGCCTGTTCCTTTTGAACAGCAGGTTTTTTGTGGCATGCTCCGGTAAGAAACAGAAGTAGAAGGGAAAAACTATATAGTAAAGGTTTCATAAAATCAGCTGTTAAGAATTGAGTGAAAAAGTTCAAGATAAGCATTTCCCGAATCCTGCAGAGTTGGCAAAATGCGGGATTGTGAGAAAGATCACCGATAATCCTGCGGGTTCATTCCAACTTGCAGGTTAATTCATTAATTCGTCCTGCTATGAGAATTAACCTCTGGAGTCATTCCCGCACAGCATTCAGTTACGCTGTTCTAAGCGATTGCACAGGCACAATGGTATTGATTGATCCGCAGGGAAGCGAACAACCTTACCTTGAATATATCCAGGCGCATGGCGCGGTGGTTAAAGCAATTATCATCACTCAGGCAGAATCAGCGGACATGCCAATGATCAAAGCATTGCAAAGCACCCTGGGCGCCACACTGGTGCTTCCTGAAGAAGTCGATTCTGCGAATCTGCCCCAACTTATACTGGGTAAAATAACCCTCCGACTGTACCCATCCTATAACTTTAAGGTCAGTACATTGAAAATACTGATGGAACACCGTGGTAAGCCCTATGCCATGTTTTCCGGAATCAGGGAAGACAACGATCAACAACTCAGGGGTATAGACGTTATATGG
>JAEYRC010000317.1 GCA_023409675.1 Bacteroidota bacterium | reverse complement strand
CTATTTTCCTGCCCTTTTCCTGTTCAGTATACAGGAGTTCACCTTCAAGCTTACGTCGCTTATCACTTACCACTGTCCATGCTTCCTTGATCGTACTCTGAAATCGGGTATTGTAATCAATTCCTGAATTGCTATAGTATTTAAATGCATTGTCACTATTGAGCGATAAGCCAGCTTTTGTCATGGGCAGGCGGTTTGCCTGCGGAACCCTATACCCATCTGCAAATTCCACTACCAGCACCTCTATTTCTCCTGTAAGCGGAATCGACTGCGGTACATCTATGCGCAGCCCTTCCCGGCTAAGTTTAAAACGGCAATTTTCGCCTGTTGATAAAACACGAACCTTACTGACACGGCCACTTAACTCCGGCAGCATAATCGTTCTTTCGGGCTTCAGGTTAAGCAGGTGCAGGTATAAGCGGTTATCGGCCGACGTTATATTTCCCCAGTCAAATTTTTCAAAGAACGGGTCTGGCCGGGTGGCATATACGGCTTCACCATTTTTCCTGAGCCAGTTCCCTATACGTTTTAAAATTTCCGCTTCATAAGGTACGACTGAACCGTCTCCCTTTGGACCTATATTCAGAAGGTAATTGCCGCCCCGGCTAATCACACGGATAAGGCTGCTGAGCTTTTCGCGGTACTTCTCCTCCTGGGGAACCGTTTTTTGCCAGGAACGGTAACCCCATGTTTCATGGAAAAAAGAAGCCGGACTCTGCCAGGGTACTCCAATAATATAATCGGGTTCCTGATTATCACTCATTACCGTAAAATCGCCCATGTCATTGCCAATACGGCTGCCTATCATACAGTTGGGTTGTAACTTTTTCACCAGCTCACGCATTTCACGGCTCTGCTCCAGGGTCATTGATCCCATGTCGAACCAGAGCTCAGAGATTTCCCCGTAATTGCTCAGCAGTTCACTGATCTGGTTGAGGTTATATTGATGATGCTCCGCGGTGATAGGATCAGAATTGTGGCTGGAGATCGGGTAGGCATGCGGGTAATGCCAGTCGATAAGTGAAAAATACAATCCGAAACGAAGCTTATATTTCCGGCATGCCGCTGCCATTTCGCCCACCACATCGCGGCCGAACGCCGTACCATCAACAACATCAAAGTCGGTGTATGCCGAATTGAACATCGCAAAACCATCATGGTGCTTTGAAGTCAGTACGATGGACCGCATTCCCGCCTGTTGTGCAAGCAGCGCAATACTATCTGCATTCCAGTTCACCGGGTTGAACTGCCGGGTTATCTGTTCGTATGTGTCGCTGTAGATCCCCGCATGAGCCTGAATCTGCTCGCTCAGTCCTATACTGATCTCCCGACCATTGTACACCCCGCCCAGATGAGAATAGGCGCCAAAATGTATGAACATAGAAAACTTCTGATCCTTCCAGTGCTGGAGTGAATCCTGCGCGCTTAGTGGAGTATAAAAGCAAATGCTGATTAACAAAAGCCTGAAGAAAATTGTCATATCGGTAGATTAACGGATTAGTATTTAATAAAACCGCCAACTGTTACGGTGCTTACAAATCAGCCGGTTCTATTCTTAACGGGTTCCGGGCTAAAGATACGTTGGATTGTGTCAGAATAATGTATCTGGCCAATCAAGTGCACCAGACGCATGCTGGCCTAATCCCGCATTCTGCCCTGCGGTTCTGGCTCAACGGTATTCAGTATCTTAGCAGCACTAATGCATTTCAATACGAATGAAAGGATTTAAATTACCCTGGCCTGGAATGTTGCTTGCACTGTGCATGGCAATCATTTTTTTGAGCGCTTGTTCATCCTCATCTTCGGGTAATCCAAAGATTAAAATCATTACCCGTCATGGTGATATAATTATTGAATTGTTTCAGGATAAGGCACCGGTTACCACCAATGCTTTTTTGAATTATGTTGATTCCAACTACTATTATAGAAGTACTTTTTATCGGGTATTGAAGGAGGTCAATCAGCCTTCCTATGGCAATAAGGCGGAATTGATACAGGGGGGACTTTACCGTACGAACCGCGCGTTTTCTGCCGCGCTGCCAGGGATACCGCATGAAACCACTGCCACGACAGGTCTCCGGCATGAGCGGGGCACCCTGTCAATGGCCAGGAATGAACCGGGTTCTGCGTCCACGGAGTTTTTTATCTGCATGGCCGACCAGCCGGGTTTTGATTTTGGCGGAATGAATAACGCTGACGGTCAGGGTTATGCGGCATTTGGAATAGTACGATCTGGTATGGAGGTGTTGGAGAAAATTTATGAGTTCCGCGACTGGGAACAGTATTTTGATCCGCCGGTAGTGATTTTCAATATAGAACGCTATTCCGGCGAGCCACTTCCCTAAAGCAAAAAAAGTGGATGCGGTCGGTATTTCGCTTTAACCTTCTCCCCGCAAATCCATATTGCTCTATATTTATAGCTCATCTGTCTGGCTTATGCGCATATTTTCATCCTTATTCGTTGTGTTGCTGTTGCTCTCCTGTACAGAAAAATCAGACTGGTTCAGGTATTTCCCGGATACCGGCACTTATTCTTCTCCGGTAATAGCCGACCTCAACGGCGATGGAACCGGAGATATTATTATTGGTGCAGGCGCGAAGGAAGACCAGCATGCTGATACAGCCGTAATAGCCCTTGATGGGAAAACCGGTCAGTTACTTTGGACGATATTCGGGAGAAACCAGTATGTTGGCAGCGCGGTAGTACTGGATATCACCGGAGATGGAATTCCGGATGTTTTTATTGGTGGCCGGTGGGCCGAATTCTCCGCAATTAATGGCGCTAACGGCAAAGTAATCTGGAGTTTTTTTCCGGATAGAACAAATCCTGACCCATCATATGCAGGCTGGTACAATTTCACGACCGCTGCCATTATTGCGGATTGCGATGGCGACGGACTCAGCGATCTGCTGGTAACAAATGGAGGTGATTCTAAGGCAGAGCCTGCTGATACAATCAGGCCCCCGGGCAAAATCCTGATCCTGAGCAGTGCCAGCGGTAAGATCTTATCTTCTGTAACGGTTCCGGATAACCGCGAAATTTATATGCCGCCGATATGCATTTTCGATTCAGTCAGCAATAAAAACATGGTCTATTTTGGTACAGGTGGAGAAACCAATGGCGGGCACCTGTACCGAACCACCCTGGAGGCGATCAGGAGCGGATCCATTGACTCAGCAGTAGTATTGGCAGAGGCTGCTCATAAAGGATTCGTAGCGCCACCGGTATTGGCTGATATTAATTCTGATGCTGTTCCGGATATCATCATCAATTCAGCGGAAGGAAAACTGCTGGCCATTGATGGCCGCAGCGACAGCCTTTGCTGGAGTGTTGAGCTGTCCGGCACGGAGGCATATACCATCCCCGCCGTAGGATATTTCAATGAAGATTCTATTCCTGATTTCTTCTGCAATTTTGCCATCGGCGTATTTCCAAAGCTGCAACAAACCGTTCGTTTTATGGTGGATGGCCGTAACGGGAACATTCTTTTCCGCGACACGATCCCGGCCTTTCAATATGCCAGCGCTACAGCGATCGACCTCAACGCTGATGGTACCGATGAAGTGCTCCTTTATCA
>JAEYRC010000046.1 GCA_023409675.1 Bacteroidota bacterium | reverse complement strand
GAGGGGAATGCTCGTTATAATTCTTGCGGGGCTTATCATCGGGTCTGTTTCATTTGCCGGAAGTATGGTTGCCTGGGGAAAGCTGAATGGTTCAGTGAAAGATTATTCCTTCAACGGCCAGCATATTTTCAACCTGGTATTGCTGGGAGTAATCCTTATTCTTGCGGTGTACTTAACCGCATGGTTACCCGAAAATGGGTTTTACATCTTCTACGCTATATTTATATTATCCCTCCTCTACGGTGTCATGTTCGTATTCCCGATTGGCGGTGCCGATATGCCGGTGGTGATTTCCCTGTTAAATTCCTTTACCGGAGTTGCCGCTGCCTGCGGGGGATTTTTGTATAATAATAAGGTCATGCTTACCGGAGGTATCCTGGTAGGCGCTGCAGGAACCCTCCTAACCATTTTGATGTGTAAAGCGATGAACCGTTCACTCAAAAATGTATTGATCGGATCATTTGGTGGAAAGCAGACGGCCAGTGCCGCATCGGGAGCTCAGGGCAGCTATAAAGAAGTCAGCATCAGTGATGCGGCGGTAGTAATGAGTTATGCCGGCAAGGTGATGATCGTGCCCGGCTATGGTCTTGCCGTTGCGCAGGCACAGCATGCCTGTCACGAACTGGAAAAGCTGCTCTCGGCAAAAGGTGTGGAAGTGAACTATGCTATACATCCTGTGGCGGGTCGCATGCCCGGCCACATGAATGTACTGTTGGCTGAAGCCGATGTGAGTTATGACAAGCTGTTAGAATTGGAACATGCTAATGAAGAATTTCCCACGACTGATGTCGTATTGATACTCGGCGCCAACGATGTAGTGAATCCGGCCGCGAAAACAGATCCGGCATCACCGATCTATGGAATGCCTATCCTCGATGTAGAGCAGTCGAAGATGGTTATTGTGAATAAGCGCAGCATGAAATCGGGATATGCCGGTATCGAGAACGAATTGTTTTTCCGCGCTAAAACTTCCATGCTTTTTGGCGATGCCAAGAATGTTTTACAGCAACTGATCACGGAGATCAAATCTTTATAAAGCGAATAACTTTATACCTGCAAACGATCCATTTGAATTTACCGGACGCTTTATTGAACAGCCTGAAAGGCATTGAAGGCTTCGATTATGAAGCATTCACCGCTGTACACCAACGTGCACAGCCACCCGTTTCGGTTCGGCTCAACCCACGTAAACCCCTTCACACACTTCCCTTCCCCGGTGTAACCCGGGTACCCTGGTCAGCTTATGGATATTATATTGAAGAAAGGCCGTCTTTTACATTGGATCCCCGCTTGCACGCGGGTGCGTATTATGTTCAGGAAGCCTCCAGTATGTTTTTGGAACAAGCGCTCAGGCAACATGCCGGGTTAGACAAGTCTTTACGGGTGCTGGACCTCTGTGCCGCTCCGGGCGGCAAATCAACCTTGTTGCAGGCAGTTCTTTCCGATGACAGTCTTTTGGTAAGTAATGATGTGTTGAAATCCCGCACCGCTATACTGGAAGAAAACCTGACGAAATGGGGCGTGCTCAATACCGTGGTTACGAATAATGATCCCCGTGATTTTTCTGCGCTGCCGGCATTTTTTGATGTTATGGTCGTTGATGCCCCCTGTTCCGGATCAGGACTGTTCCGTCGCGATCCGCAGCTAACCGCTGAGTGGAGTCCGCAAACAGTGCAATTGTGCAGTCAGCGGCAGCAACGAATTCTTAGCGATGCCTATCCTGCTCTTGCAGCAGAGGGCCTGCTGATCTATTCAACCTGTTCCTATAGCCGCGAAGAAAATGAATCCATTACCGAATGGTTGCTGACGAATTTTGAGCTGGAGCCCCTTCGCATTGAAACAGATCCGGCATGGAATATTATAGAGACCAGCACTACATCAGGAGGATTTGGATACCGGTTCTTTCCCGATAAAATCGCCGGTGAAGGATTTTATCTTTCCTGCTTCCGTAAAAAAGATGGTGATAAAGGCACAGCGGGAAAAAACAAAAAGCGCAGTTCCGCTGTGGTAAAATCCGTTCCCGCACAAACCCTTCATCCATTTGCAGCAAGCGTTCCGGAGATTGTGTTTATTCCCTTTGGCGATCGTATCCTGGCTGTTCATGAAACTGTTCAGCAGATCTTGCCCAGGCTTCAGGAAACGCTTTACCTGCGTAAGGCCGGTGCCGCTGCGGGCAAATTATCTCCAAAGGGATTAATTCCCGACCACGAGCTCGCGCTGTCTGGTCTGATCGGAAATGAAGTTGTTGATATTGCGTTAAATTTAGAAGATGCCCTGCAATATTTACGGAAAGAAGCTGTTTCTTTAAATGAGGCTAAGGCAGGCTGGGCCACAGTTTCCTATGACGGGCTACGACTCGGTTGGGTGAAAGTACTCTCCGGACGAATGAATAATTATTATCCGCAGGCCTGGAGGATCCTCAAAAGTTCGGTCAATTAGAATATTTTGGCATCTTTGCAGCGCTCTAAAAATACGGACCCATGATGAGTATTGGAAAATATATAATCGGTTTATTGCTTTTTTTCACCCTAAAAATACAGGCTCAGGACCTGATGGTACATGGTGCCACGCCTGACCTTTACCTGCAACATCAGGTTGAAGCAAAGGAAACCTGGTACAGTCTGGGCAGAATGTATAACCTGTCACCCAAAGACATTGCCGCATTCAACAGGCTGACCATTGAATCTGGACTTTCAATCGGTCAGCAGATCAAAATTCCACTCCGAGCCCTTAATTTCTCACAAAATGAAGTAAAAGCCGCCGATGAGGTTTTTGTTCCGGTTTTTCATACGGTTCAGGAGCGTGAATGGATGTACCGTATCAGCGTGAATCACAATAAGGTACCCGTTGAAACGCTGGAACGCTGGAACAATATTTCGCGCGACAATGCTGTTGCCGGAACAAAACTGATTGTTGGTTTCCTCAAAGTGAAAAACAATCTTTCTCCTTTAGCATCACGCGCCGCAAAAATTAATGAGCCCCTCGCGCAGACGGTCAGGGTTAAGCCGGCCGATAAGGAACCACCTATACCCCGGGAAACACCAAAAACAGAATCGGCCCGTGAAGAGGCAGCAACTCCTGTTGTTGCTGACCGGAACGCCGGTACCACAGGAACAAACGGAAATGTTCCGGTTCAACCTGTTAAATCAGAACCTGCAGGTTCGGGTCCGATACCTCAGGGCGGATATTTCCGCAATCAATATTCCAATGCCGGAAAGCAGGTTTCGGGTATTTCAGGTGTCTTTAAAAGTACCAGTGGCTGGAAAGACGGGAAATATTACGCATTGATGAATGATGTTCCGGTGGGCACGATCATCCGCGTTAATTTTCCATCCACCAATCGCACCATTTTTGCCAAAGTGCTTGGCCAGCTTCCCGATATGCGGGAAAGTGAGGGCTTAAGTGTACGGCTTAGCGATGCCGCGGCCAGTGAACTTGGTGCAGGTTACCAAAAATTTACCGTAGACATCCGCTATTGAGCTAGCGCTAACATTAATCTGCGATTATAGGTCGCTAATTCTCGCCATACTGTTTAGGTGACGATCGTATTGCCGCGCAGAAACGCGTCCGCGGCCATTCGTTTCTTACCGGATAACTGAATTTCAAGGCATTCAATATAACCGTCTAATGCCGCAAAGCGCAGAAATGTTTTTTGGTCAGAATGGATCGTGCCGGGGGCAGCTACAGGTTCGTCCAGGATAATCCTCGCTTCATAAATTTTCAGCATTTTTTCCCCGATATAGGTAAATGCCGCTGGATAGGGCGATAATCCGCGGATATGATCATACACCTGTTTCACGGGCC
>JAEYRC010000397.1 GCA_023409675.1 Bacteroidota bacterium | reverse complement strand
CATGGTATACTGATCCGACAACACTTCAAAAGGAACGCCTTCATTGGCCTTTTGTACGATGAGTCGTTTAAGGCTGTCGATTTCACGCGGACTGTACGTAGCACCATCGAGAAAAATATAGCGGGCGCGGTAATTAACGGTGTCTTTCGACTGAAGTATTTTATAGGTTACATAGCCTACTGAAAAGACATCGCCCTGGTTTTGGCGCAGGAGGCGTTTGTCGATGGTCGTGGAATCCTTATCCGAAGAAAGGTTAAGGATTGCCGGTTTTAATTCGGGGTTCGCGTTGATATACTGCCGGGCCTGTTCCATCGTAGAGATCTTTTGGAACTGTTCATATACTGTAAGTTGTGCAAAGGCCTGGCTTACAAACAACATTAAGAGGGCCAGAAAACTGATTTTCATATAATTCGTTTAAGGATACTTGTTATAAATGTGCAATGCTTACCGACCGATAGCCCGCAAGATCGTCATTTCCTTTTTCACCCGGTCGTCGTGGGTTTTCCGGATGATATAATGCCATTGCCGTTCGGGCACATCGGCAAAAAAGACTTCACCAACCTTATGGGCTTGTACGGCATCCTGAAACTCTTTTGGAAAAGAATAGATGCCCGAGAACCAGTCGGTGTCGCCCTGCGTTTCGTTTCCATCCATATTGTACTGGTCAGAAAGCGCGGCCATAGATTCACCATTATTCAGTTTTTGTACGATCAGCTTTTTGAGGCTGTCGATCTCTGCAGCATTGTATTCCGATCCATCCAGGAAAATATAGCGGGCACGGAAATCCACGGTGCCTTCTGATTCAAGCACTTTATAGGTAACATAGCCGACAGAAAACACATCGCCCTTGTTTTGTCGCAGCAGGCGCTTGTGAAAGATGGACGTATCACGGTCTGCTGAAATCTTCAATATAGCGGGTTTTAATAAGGGATTGGCCGCGATAAATGCCTCCGCTTGCGGTAGTGTTTC
Source organism: Bacteroidota bacterium (assembly GCA_023409675.1). Taxonomy (GTDB): domain Bacteria; phylum Bacteroidota; class Bacteroidia; order Chitinophagales; family Chitinophagaceae; genus Flavitalea. The sequence goes on along the minus strand of JAEYRC010000397.1, from coordinate 20,872 downwards.
AATTTTCCGAAGACTTTCGGTAACGCCAAGCTGTGCGTAGGAAGCAAGGGAAAGCAATAGGGCCAGGCCAAAAAACCAGAATTTTCTATAGTTCATCCGTTCAAATAGTTTAAAATTTCCACTCCGGTGGTATTTGGGAAGTTACTATTTTTTCCGTTCAGCGCCGCTGCGGATCGACCGCGGAGGAGGAAATAAAATGTTAATTCAACCATCAGTTATTTCAGGCTGATCTGGCCCATCAGACATATTTCAGCCACCAGTGCGTATGGCTGGCTTTATATCGGCTAAACCACAGACAGGGCTTATACAGTACCGCAACCACAAAGATCCAGACGATATAAATAGCCCAAAGCGGCAGGCCGCTGTCAACACCGGATGGTCTTCCAAAGCGGTTGTTGGCAAATTCAAGTTCTGTCCAGGTGAAGCCCTGTACAAAAAGCATCAATAGCGTGAGGCCATGCGCCAGGTAGAAATGGAGGACAAAATAAAACAGGGGGACTTTACCGTAGGTGATCACAACTCGTTTTATGCTGGAAGGAAAACGATCTGCAAGGGCCAGCAGGAAAAACATGACCCCTAAAGTGAACAGGCTAAAGATCAGGGAAGGCGGATATTTAGTGATATTCATAAATGAGAGTACCGTGTATAAAAAGTTCTTTTGAGTTGACCAGGCAGCCGGATCGCCATAGGCATTGATGCTTCGAATAACAACAAATAATAGTAGGGAGATTAGTCCAATTGTCAGGAACAGCTTTTCCCTCCGGGATGCTTCCAGGTTAAAATACCGGCCGACGGAAAACCCGGCCAGCATAATCCCCAACCAGGGTATCGGCGGATAGCCTATAACCAGAATTTTGCCGCTGAATAAACTTAGTGCAGTGGGATTAAAAAATGGGTTGAGAACAATTTGTAAAAGCGAATTTTCACCGAATGGAATAGCGTTGAACAATCCATGACCGAAAATTATGAGTATCCCTATCAATCCTATAAGTGCTGAAGGTGTTTTCAATAAAAGTGCGAGTACAATAAAGCCAAACCCTATCGCGGCAATCACTTCAAACAAATAAGTATGAAAACCGATATCAAAGAATATGGCGAAATTAACCAGGGTAAACTCCAGGACCAGCAACCACATTCCTCTTTTGAACAACAGCTTTCGGGTTTCCGTCACCTTACCCGTTTTCTGTAAATTCAAAAACACGGAAGTCCCAGCCAGGAAAACAAAAATGGGGGCGCATAAATGCGTAATGAACCGGGTAAAAAATAATGCCGGAGTAGTATTAGTGAGATCCGTTGGATTAACAGACAGTGAGCTTTCATGCATAAAATCCCGTACATGATCCAGGGCCATAATGATCATGGCAAGCCCGCGAACGAAATCGATGGCGGGGAGGCGGTGGGTCATGGGAGAGGGTTGTATTAGTGGAGAATAAACAAGGGATTAAGTTACGGAATCGATAATAATCGCCACTTCAGCAATAAAATTATTTTTAGAAATAATACACTCCCAAATTAACCATCGATCAAATTCGTACTCCTTTTACATCCATAATCCTGATCGAGCAAATTCTGACCTTTAAGTAGATATTTCAATAATGCGTCAGCGTTTATTATTAACTCAAGCTCATCATCCACCGAAGCAAAGGAAAGGAACATGAAACGCCATTTATCTTTTTAATATAAAAAGCTAAGGGCCTACCTGGATTTTTAATTGGAAAGCTATTGCCCTTAAGGATAAGCTCAGTTCCAGTGATTGAATGAGAAGAGGAATCTGCTGCATTTAGTTCACTTCATTAGCCATGTCTTTTAAAACAAAAGAAGCTGTGAATAAATGTGTCGCCTCATCCGAAAAGTGGTAAACATTGCGCCGTGATGACCGAAAGATTTAACCATGTAGCGGCAAACTTTAGACTAACATATCCCACATTCCAATTCCACTACTGGTAAACTTTCGACTGAAACGCTGATAAGATATCCTCTGAAATTATTGGTAAATTTTGGAATGAACTATCCGGAAATTTCAGGAACGGGCAAAGGCCAGGAGTAAACTGTAATTACCCTGGTCGGCTGCTTTTACAGCTTTGAGGTAAGCCGCCCGGGCATCGCCATCATTGGATAGATTAGCGGCACCCCAGCTGAATACGGGCTGCTTGTATATTTTTTCAATGATGATGTCGGCCATGAGACGGCTATGCCTGCCGTTGCCATTGGGGAAACAATGAATACATACAATGCGGTGTTTGAACCGCACGGCAATTTCATCGGGTGGATAGATATTGTTTTCGTGCCAATAACGGATGTCATCAAGCAGGCACCTCAGTTCCGTGGGTATTTGCGACTTGTCTATGCCAATATTCTTGTTGGTTTTGCGAAACTCACCTGCCCATGCCCATACCTCGGCATACATGCGTTTATGCACCATGCGGATGAAATTCTCCGTAAAAATGGTATCCGGCTTCAAGGAACGACCCAGTGTCCACTGTATGGCTTGTTCTATATTTTGCTGCTCAAACTCGTCTAACTCGCCACGGGTGGCAATGGTAGGAATGAGCAGACCGTCTTTCTCATCTTCATTTAAAGGGGTTTGGCCATCAAAATATTCTAACGCTAATCCCATAAAATTTTAGACATTTCGTTTTTAAGGACTGCTGCCCTTTCCCTGATGGCGGTTTCAATCCGCTTTTTTGAATTGGCCTGGTCTTCCAGCTTCATAGTATTTGCAGTACGCGTCACAATTTGGGTGGCCAGTTCGGTGGCCCGTTTTTCTATGAGGGCATCCAGCGATCCATCATTGGCTACAAACCCATACACCAACTGCATATCCATAACACGGGCAATTTCCCGCAGGGATTTGATGGTAATGGAACCGTCTTTTTCCCGCTTTTCAATGTCCATGACTCCCTGCTTGGAAACATTCAACTTGTTGCCCAATTGCTGCATAGACATGCCAATGGCGGTGCGGATGGCTTTTATCCATCCGGTGGGTGGCATGACCACCTTTTTGAGTGAGGCAAAGTCCAGCATTTTGCTGTTGAGTTGTTGCAGTTGAAGTGATTTCTTGCCCATAAAGTAAAGTTATAGGTTGACTTAGTGTTGTCAAAAGTAAAGCTAATGCTTGACTTTTGCAAATAATTAGTAAAGCTATTACTTGACTTTAAACGATTATTGATAAAGCATGCCTTGCCTATATAGGCTGAAAATGCCGATAATTAATTGATGGACAATAAATTGAGCAGATATGAATTTATGAGGGAAACAAATCTGGACAATCAAAAAGTGAGGATATATCAATCAAAATTTATCATAAACAACATTTATGAAACAGAAGAAAGATACCCAATATCCTATACAAAAGAAATTAGAACTTTTCCTTTCGTGAAATCGATCAAGTATAAGACCAAAGACATCCTTAAAAAGAAGCACCAAATCTTAAAAAACAGTAACTTCCCTTAAACTAGTTCGCTTGCAGGATTTGCCATTATTTATTCCTGGTAATAAATACCGCCGATCAGGTATTCATGACCAATTTGGAGGAAATCGGCAAAGCGGAATTTCAGCATCAGCTTCCCATCCATTTATTTTTATCTTCTCAAGTCCAAGCGGTCATCAACACGGCTATAAAGATCAATGGGAGAATCCAAATGTATTCTCTTATACTGGAGAGGGGCAGTTAGGGAATATGAAATTTATTCGGGGCAATCTTGAGCTCCGCAATCATATTAAAAGTGGTAAAAGGGTTTTCCTATTTATTCAAGCTGAAAAAGCCTATGTGATTTTTGAAGCAGAATTGAGCTTGCTTGAATTTGACTATGAATGGGCCCCTGACAGAGAAGGTAAAGAAAGAATTGTAATTAAGTTTTTCTTCAAAAGAGCATCTGCTAAAGTTAGCTATGAGCTTAATGATTCAGCTTTAAGCATAATGATTGACGAAATACCTGAAGCCTTGACTTCTCCATCAATTCTCCAAACCGAAAGGCAAGGTTTAGTCACCTCCCGGGTTGGACAAGGAGCATACCGAAAAAGCATTTTATATCGATGGGAGTTTAAATGTGCTGTTACTCAATATGAAAGAAATGAAATACTGATAGCTTCGCACATCGTACCCTGGAAGACCGCCACAGAAGAAGAGAGACTCGACGTAGATAATGGCATCTTGTTATCACCAACTTATGACGCCCTTTTCGACAGAAGTCTGATAAGCTTCGAAAACACAGGCCGAATAATTTTAAGCGATACCTTAGTAAAAACTAATTTCAATCGCCTCGGGGTGACGGGAAAAGAAATGATTAAGGATCTGTCAGAAGCAAACAAGCAATATCTGGAAAGGCATAGAAAAACGCTTTACGTTTAGGTCGATAATATTAAATTTCTGAATCTTCTACGCTCTCAAAAAATCAATTGTTTTAATATTTTATATCGGAAAAAGTATTGCCCAGAATTCAGGTCTACATTATGGCAGCGCTGCAGTTTCACTTCGGTATATAGTTCTTCCTGAATCTTATAGTCATAGAGAGTGGTCTTCCTGTAACCACTGCATGACTACCTTACCCCTGGTCCGCATGGCCTCGATATAGCGGATAGCCTCCGGGATTTCTGTATAAGGGAATACTTTTTCAATGGAAGCTGTTATTTTCTCCTCAGCCACCAATGTGGCCAACGTTTGCAGGTCATGCTGATTTGCTGCTGCTGTAAACTGGATCAGCGGATAGCTGCCAAAAGCTTTCCTAATAAGTGTCGAAATCATATGCCCCATGGTTGTAAACCCGATGATCACACCACGCTTACCCATTCTTTTGTAATCCGCATATTCAAGATTACCATTGGCGTCAACAATCAAATCGTAGCTGCCTTTGTGCCGGTGAATGTGCTGTTTATCATATGCGATAACATCATCAGCGCCCAAAGATTTTACAAAGTCAACATTCCTGCTGGAACAGACAGCCGTAACCGTTGCGCCATAGGCTCTGGCAATCTGAACCGCAAAATGACCCACACCGCCAGAAGCGCCATTGATCAGTACGGTTTCACCCTGCTTTATATTTCCATGCGTAACAAGCGCCTGCAGAGCAGTGAGCCCCGCTATAGGTAGTGCTGCCATCTGAACCAGGTTAACGTTATCAGGAACTTTGGCACAAACAGATACCGGCACAGCTACATATTCAGCAAAGGCGCCACCCAGCAGCGATTCACCAAAGACTTTATCGCCAATGTTGAATTGAGTTACCCTGCTGCCTGTTTCAACCACAATTCCGGAAAAATCAGCTCCGGCGATTTTCTCTTTAGGTTTAAAAAGACCAGCGGTAAATCTGGCTACAAAAGGCTCACCCCGCAATAGATGCCAATCAGCAGGGTTAGCAGCGTTGGCGACCTCCTTCACCATAATGTGATCCTCTTTCAGCCCTGGCATTTCCACTTCTTCTAACCGAAGCACTTCCGGACCGCCATATTTTGTTTTTATGAAAGCTTTCATGGTGTTGATGGTAGCTGCTCATTTTAATTAATCGATTCCACCTATTTTTTTTGTTGCACAATACATTTTATCGACTAACTTCTTCAACTAATATATGCATTTGATTTAAATGTTTTACTATTTACTATTGACCTTTCGCGCCGATGCCGCGTGAAACAAGCATATTCAAGACTGGTTCCATCAACCCAAATCATTTGTATCGGGCTCATCAAACCCCATGATCTACGCCCCGGAGGGGCGAAAGGTTAATAGCACACCAAAGCAAAAGAGCATTAGCTCCATAGGAGCGGTACATGATTGGAAAATATCTTGGGGATTTTGTTATCGCTCCTACGGAGCTGGTAAGGGCTTTGGGATTAGCTATTTGCTATTTGCTATTGACCTTTCGCGCCAATGGCGCGGGTATCAAGTATATTTAAGATTGGTTCCATAAACCCGAATCATTTGTATCGGGCTCATCAAACCCCATGATCTACGCCCCGGAGGGGCGAAAGGTTAATAGCACACCAAAGCAAAAGAGCATTACAGGATTAAATAGTTTAGAAGGATATACTTTTCAAGTATTCCAATTCTAATTAATTGTAAAATCTCCCAATAAAACGTCTAATCATAAAAATCAAATTAATGCCATTAATCTCAGTTCAGCTGTTTCTATGTACCGGGCTTTAGGAATCCTATTGAGCTGCTGTTGCGTCGCACACGTGTACTGTGGGAATTCTATGCAGTTGGAGAACAACCAGCAGAAATTTCATATATACAAGTTCGTGAAATATTAAGTCTTTTTGTTGTGCAAGAACCCCACAGGGGTTCAACATTTATAGAAAATTAAATGCGGTATTATCGATGCCGGAGGTATCGAACAAACAAATATTTCCAAACCGTCGCAGCACATTTAGAAGATTCAACAGAAAAGCATTGAACATCAAATAGATGGCTAGAGCGACCAAAACTCAATCAAATATATGATGCAATTTTTTTACTCTTTCCTTCAATAACGCATCAGCCTCTTTAATATCATTAAATGTTATGTCAATATTTTCTACACTAATATGTAGCTCATTTATAAGCATCTTTGATTGAATATCAAATAAAGTAGAAGTATTATTTCCTTTAAGCGTTATGGGATAAAGCCACAAAACATCATTGCAATTTCGACTAATTACATAACTCACTATCTGATACATATCAGTCTGATTGACGCCTGACTTCAAACCATCATCAGTTTGAATCACGGATTAGGGAGATTACACTGATGTCACGGATTGTTAGCGTTACTACAAACCATAGTATTTAGAAGTTTCAATACTTATTAGAAGCTCCAATATTAGAAGTGTATAAGTTATTTAATCCCTGGAATTGTTCTGTGGAATTAGTGAAATCTACCTAATCCGTGATTCTGAATTTTCACATTACCACCCGTTTGAACGTTAATGATTTACTACCAAAATTAATCAAGAGCCCTACTGACAATTTATATGCTTTTAAATAATTTAATATTTGGGCTAAATGAACATCATTCAGTTCGATGATAGCTTTAATTTCTACCAATACTTTTCCTTCTACAACAAAATCTGCTCTTCTGGTTCCTATGGGTTCAGGGAGATCTTTATAAAAAATGTGCTGATCAATTTCACGTGCAAAGTCTAGTCCTTTCAACTTCATTTCCCAGGCTAATGCCCGTTGATAAATTAATTCCTGAAAACCATTTCCAAAAAAATTATGTACCTCAAATGAAGCACCAATAATTGTTTCGGTAATGTCTTTATATTTTAATTCAATGCTCATATTGTTGTTAGGTTGTTGTCTGAATCACAGATTTAAAAGAAGTTGTCTGAATCACGGATTTGACAGATTTCGAGGATGTCACCGACTTTCCGTGCTATCCTTTCATCCGGTTAATCTGTAATTCAGAAATGTTATTTTATGAAAATTAAACTGCCTGGTCTAAAATAAAATGATGGTTAGACAGATTATTTCTGTGAAAACTTCATTCCGGTTAACAGCTTCATATTTATCATCCTTACCAAATCATGTCGCGCCACAAATGAACATTTAATCTATCAAAAAAATATTTCACTATTAATTTGAAATTATCAAAAAAAAATCCCCATCTTTGCCCAGCAAAAAAATCAAACACATGCGCCAAAGAAATAATCATATAGATACAAACTGGTTTAGCCCGAAAGGCTTTACAAGGTGGGGGCATGCTGTGCAGAATTAAAAGAAATATAATTCTCTAATACTCGCCCCGCCTGATCTGCGGGGCTTTTTATTTATTAAAGTTGACAGATGTATAAACAATTTCGACATAAGCAGTTTATAACGGTCAGTAATAACCGACCACTTAGAAGAACAGTCAGGGCCTTTACAATTGCCATGCAGGAATGCTTTGGCAATACCCAAAAGTATATTCGCCACCCGGAATATGAATATTCATAGTGATTAATTTTTAATCAGAATATATCATACCCGGTCTGCAAATGCGACCGGGTTTTTTGTGCCTAAAATTTAATGTTGAGTGGTGTAATGGTCAACACATTTCTCTCTGAAAGAAAAGTTGCCGGTTCAAGTCCGGCCTCAACAACATACTGGTTCGTAACTCAATTGGCAGAGTAACGGTCTTTTACACCGTGAGCTGAGCGTTCGAATCGCTCCGGACCAACTTTGGATGATTAGCTCAACAGGCAGAGCAGTGGTTTGTTAAGCCGAAGGTTGAAAATTCGATTCTTTCTTCATCCCCATTCAGGTTGAATAGCTCCAATGGTAGAGCAGCGGTTTGAAGCACCGTGGCTGCAGGTTCGAATCCTGCTTCAACCACGACCAGGATTAATGGGATTAATAGGATAAGCAGGATTTGAACAGCAGGGATTTCAATTTTGAATGATAAAATCTTCTTACGGATTAAAGTTAAACACAAAACAATGGAACAGCTATGGAAAAAACTTAATGGAGAGCATGTCAGGCATCCGATCATTGATGAGATCAGGGAAGTAATCGTTCGTGAAAAATCACACGGGCATGAACTGAAAGTATGCATTGGCACTGATAGTCAGGTTAAGAGCGCAGTCACCGAACTGGCTACAGTAATCGTGTTTATCCGGAAAGGGAAAGGCGGATTTATGTACTTCCAGCCTGAACTTATCCGATACAAAATGAGCATCAAAGAAAGAATGCTTCTGGAAGTAAGTAAAAGTATTGACATCGCTTATCAGCTTTGCAAACTATTTACGGTATATGATATTGAAATGGAAGTCCATGCGGATATCAACACCAACCCGAGATTTAAAAGTAGTGATGCGCTGAAAGAAGCTATGGGTTTTATTATGGGGATGGGATTTTCCTTTCGCGCTAAACCAAATGCTTTTGCAAGTTCATGTTGTGCAAATAAAGTGGTACAATAACTTATTAATAATACTGCTGAATTTTATTCGGCAAAAAAGCTTCCTTCGGGAAGACTGGCAGATACCGTTTATCATAAACCAGGCGGGAGTGTTCATCGCTCTGCAGTGCAGAAATAATAATTACCTGTATGCTGTTAGGTATAACTGGTACTGCCCGACACACGCTGTGGGTCAGAGGTTCGACTCCTCTCCGTGAAAACGGTAGCTCAGTGGATAGAGCAATAGCAATCGCGCAGGTTCGACTCCTGCTCACCTTCGGGGTGATAGTTCAGTGGTAGAACACAACACTTAGGATGTTGAAGACAGAAGTCCATCACTTCTAAAAATGATGACCTAACCAAAGCCGGAATTACCAGGTGGTGCTTAATCATGAAAATGATGAAGCACAATCCGGTAAACACCTGTAACTGGCTCGCATACACCAGACCGTTTCACTTCAGCCATTGGCTTTTATCTCAATTGTGCGGGATAATTAATAATCGCTGAACTGAAAACGTGAACGTAAACTGCCAGCCCTTTCCGTGAATACCTGATACCTGTTGATTCCGGCTTATTTTAAACCCTTTTAAATTAAATCAATTGAAAAAATTAAAACTGAACGCCTGGCAGATTGGCCTGGTGTTCAAAAACGGAGCATACCAGCGGATGCTTAAAGAAGGAACTTATTGGTTCTGGAATGGAGAAATTATTAAATTGTATTCTCTCACTGAAGCGTTTATTACTCCTGTTGAACTGAATATACTTTTACAGGATAAAGCCCTCGCAGAAGCGTTGATCGTTGTTGATGTAAATGATAACGAAATCGTTTTACTTTATGAAAACGGCCTGCTAAAACAGGTTTTAACTGCAGGCAGATATGCATACTGGAAAGGTCCTGTAATCTATGATTTTGTTCGGGCAGATATCGGCAAAATCGAAATTACCGAACCTATCAACAGGGCAACTTTACTGAGCAGGTTAGTATTACCCTATGTACGGAGCATCAGCGTTGAGAACTTCGAAAAAGCATTATTGTTCATCGATGGTAAATACATCGGCGTCCTTGACAGCGGTGTTTATTACTGGTGGAAGAACAGCATTGCTATTCATGTGGGCAAGGTGGATACCCGGCAGTTGCAGCTTGAGATCAATGGCCAGGAGATCCTGACCCGGGATAAAGCTGCGTTGCGGATCAATGCATGGGCTCAGTACAAAGTAGTGAATATCCAGAAAGCCCTGCTGGAAAACAAAGACTATGACAAACAATTGTATGTTGGTTTCCAGTTGGCATTGAGGGAATATGTTGCCGGTTTCAACTTCGATGAATTGCTGGATAAGAAAGATAGTATCTCGCCCTTCATATTAGAAAATATGAAGATCAAAGCAGCTGATCTTGGTATTGAAGTGAATGGCTTTGGTATCCGGGATATCATCTTACCCGGTGATGTGAAAGAGATCATGAACCAGGTGTTGGTTGCTGAGAAAAAAGCGCAGGCAAATACCATCATGCGGAGAGAAGAAACTGCCAGCACCCGGAGCCTGCTGAACACTGCCCGGCTGATGGAAGATAATGCGATGTTGTGGAAACTGAAGGAAATGGAATACGTGGAAAAGATCGCAGATAAAATCAGCAGCATCAGTGTCGGAGGAAACGGGAAGTTGATTGAGCAGTTGAAAGATATTTTCGCTCCCAAGTAAAAGGGTCGGACCTGAAGGTCCGGCCGTTTTTATGTAAGACCCCTCTGGGGTCGGTCATGAATTCTGACATTCGTTTATTGCTCTAAAGATGTGATGCCTCTGGTATCATATATCATGATTACGTATTTCATATGAGGATTTAGCAGATAAACAGGATTAGTTTTTGTGTATTTGATTTTTATTATTAATTGACAGTCTAACCAATAAATTCGATTCTCCTGCCAATCGAAGCCTGTCTCAACAAACCTCTAATCCCAAAATCCTATTATTCCTGAAAATACCTGTACAGTTTGTTAATCCTGGTCTACTTCCCAATACAAAACTTACTAAATATATAATCCAACTGATCCTCATTCGTAATCTCGCCGGTGATTTCGCCGAGGTAGTGCAGGCAACGGCGGACGTCGAGGGAGAGCAGGTCGCCGGGAATGGCATTATCGAGGCCGCTGCGGATATCGGCCAGGGAGGTTTGGACTTCCTTTAACGCATGGTAATGACGCGCATTGGTTACAATGGTGTCGTCGGTGCTGATGGTGCCCTCCAACACGGTGTCGACTAAACGCTGTTTTAAAACATCGGTATGCAGGCCCGAACGGGCGGAGATGTAGAGAATGCCGGCAGTATTGGCGAACTTTTCGCGGATAGCGGCTTCTCCTGCAAGATCGGTTTTGTTGCCGGCTAAGATGTAACGGGTCAACTGCTTATCGAACTCCGAACAGATCTGCTGCAGGTCGTTCTCACTGTTCTCATTTACATCAAACAAATAAATTACAATGTCGGCCTGCTTGATCTTTTCCAGACTGCGGGCTACACCAATCTGCTCGATCACATCACTGGTGTGCTCGCGGATGCCGGCCGTATCGATCAGCCGGAAGATGATGCCGTCTATGTTCAGCAACTCCTCTATCGTGTCGCGGGTGGTGCCGGCGATCTCACTGACAATAGCGCGGTTTTCATTAAGCAGGCTGTTGAGCAGGGTCGATTTTCCGGCATTGGGTTTTCCAATGATGGCTACCTGTACACCCTGGCGGATGACATTACCCAGCCTGAAAGATTCTATCAGCCGGGTGGTGACGCTTTCCGCTTCCTGAACCAACTCATAAAAGCGGCTGCGGTCGGCAAATTCTACATCCTCCTGCGAAAAATCAAGCTCCAGTTCCAGCAGAGCTGAGAAGCTGAGCATCTTTTCCCGCAGCGCGCTTAATACCTTGGAAAAGCCGCCGCGCATGGCCGTTAGGGCAGTCTTTTGTGCCGATTCTGTACTGCTGGCGATCAGGTCGGCAACTGCCTCGGCCTGGGTAAGGTCGAGCTTACCCTTTAAAAAGGCCCGTTGCGTGAATTCACCGGGTCGCGCCAGCCGCGCGCCACAGGCGATGCAGGCATCGATCACCCGCTGTTGTATAAAGGGCGATCCATGGCAGGAAATTTCTACCACGTCTTCGCCGGTATAGGAGCGAGGTCCACGAAACAGCGATAGCACCGCTTCATCGAGCACCTCACCATCGTATTGCAGATAACCGACATGCAGGGTATGGGTGGGCTGTTCCTGTAAATTCTTAGAAGGAAATAAACGGTCGGCAATAGCAAAGGCTTCGCTGCCGCTGAGGCGGATCACGCCTATCGCCGACACGCCCGGGGCAGTCGCCAGGGCTACGATGGTATCATCCCATGAATACATTCGGGCCATGCCGCAAAGATACGCTGTGGTTTTGAGCTTAACGCCAAACCCTTTCCTTCCGTAACTGCAAGGTCTTATCGCATTACGCGCAAGGTTTGGGTGGGCGTGCGCAGCAGGTACACTCCCCTGCCCGTACCGGGAATCGTCCATTCATTGAAGCCAGGCTGCAACTGCCGGCGCTGCAGCAGTTTTCCCTGTCCGTTGTACAGTGCCGCGGCAACCGGTTCCTTCGCGTTGAGCTGTATTCGGATTATGCCGACGGTAGCCGGGTTGTTAAGCAATTGCAGCAGGGGTTGGACTTGTTTACCCACCACCAGTGCAACGATTTCGGAGCGGGTAACCGTTCCATCAAGGTCTTCCTGCGCCAGCCGGTAATATTGTTTACCGGCAGCCGGGTCGCTGTGACGGAACTGATAGGCACTGGGCCCGGCCGACTGACCCTTTGCCGCTACACGGCCGATCTCCTGCCAGCTTTTTCCATCCCTGCTGTGCTCTATGGCAAATGACCTGCTGTTTTGCTCCGAGAGGGTTTTCCATTCTACCCATACCTGTCCTCCGGTTTCGCGGGCAGTAAGCGGACCCATCTGAACGGGCAGGCTGAAAAAGACGTTGGCAACCAGCGCCAGGTCTGCATTGGTATAAATAAAAGAACCATTTCCTGAAGGGTAGCCATTTGAATAAGCATAGGTGTTGGCGGTGGCAATGGTATTGGGGGCAGTACTAATAAATCCGGAAAAGCCCGGCAGCGCCCGGATGACAACACCGTAATTCGTACCTGTTGTGAGGGGAATATGCAGATCATGCAGGTCAAGTTGCTGCCAGCCTGCCGCCGTTACATCAATCGTACGTGCGGTTATGTATTGTTCAAAACCGAGTAAGGTGGAAGTTCTGTACAGACTGACTTCCACCGATCCGGGCTGTTGAACCGATTGCAGGTGAAAGCGCAGGTCGGCCAGGGTTCCTCCCGTGTTGTGCGCAAAGAGAATACCGGCTTCACTGTAGAGGTTGGTTTCTCCACCGTCATAACGGTTTTCAAGCTTTAAGGCAGTGCCGTTCGTCTGGGCCTGCGAATACGCTGCTACTGAAGCAATGGTTCCGGTTACCCTGAAGCTTAGGTCACCGCCAACCATAATGGTGTTATTGCTGGTGAAGACAAAACTCCTTCCCGCGCCATAGATTTTGGAAGAGTTGAAATAAACATTGGTATTTAGTCCGGGTTGAGGTATTATCTTGTATCCATAGACCTTTCCCTGTTCAAGGGTAATGTTCAGGTGATCTACCGGAATGACGTTCCAGTCTGCGGTAACCGGATAAGGCAGGGTTGAAGCGAGCAGTGTGGTAAATGTCTCCATATTATCGCAGGAATAGATTTCCAGGACAACATTTCCCGGCTTTGACACGAAGGGTGTCTGGAACTGAAGGACTTTGCAGGTGCATCGGATAGCTGGCGGTAAAGGTCTGACCCAGGCCCTGGTACATCGAATAATCCATCATCTCATCCGTAAAGTTACCCAGGGAATACCAGCCATTGTTCGTCGTCTGTTCAATGGTTATCGTTTGCGCGCGTATGGCGTGGCTGAATAAACAAATAACTCCGGCGAGGGCGGCATGCAGTAGTTTCACGGGATGGATTTAGGGTGAGAAATCAGGGTTACAACGTGATACAACCCTATATATTTGAATTCAGGGAATAAAAAAATCCTTCCCCGTTGAAGAGGAAGGATTTTGATATGATTTCAATTGGAGATTATTGTTCCAGTCGGAAAACGATCGGTTGTTTTTTGTAGGATTTCACTTTCCGTCCATTCTGAACGGCAGGCGTCCATTTACCGCTGCGTTTGATTACGCGAACAGCTTCGCTGCGAAGTTCTTCAGGACCGCTGATGGCGGCAACATCACTCACTACGCCTTCTTTATCCACGATGAACTGAACAACTACTGTACCCTGAATTTCATTATCCTGGGCTACCTGTGGGTAGCTAAGGGTTTTGATCAGGAAGCGGATCCATGCGGCGCGGCCTCCGGGATATTCCGACTCGATTTCCACCTTGGTAAAGGTTTTATCCCAGTCTTCTTCCACTTTTTTAGGCGCTTCAACCACACCTTTTCCGGCGTCTTCAACGGGAGGGGCTACAATGCCCAGGTCTTTAATCCCTTCCTGGGTGATGGTACCGATCTTGGTTTCCTCCAGTTTTTCCACTTCCGGTGGTTTCTCATCTTCCTTCACTTCCTCATCTTTTACGATTTTGGGGGGAGTGAATTTAGTGATTTCCACTTTGGGTGGATCTGGTGGTTTTGGTGGTGGTGGTGGCGGTGGTGGTTCAGGGCGTTCTTCTTTGATCTCTTCGAGCTGAACCTCCTGAATAACGATGGCTTCTTTGGCCTGATCATCATTCCCCTGTCCGGAGAAGAGGAAAGCCAGGAAAGCCAGTAAACACACCGCGGCCATGGTAGAGATCGCGATGATCAGCCGGCGGTTATAGCCCTTACGCAACTGGTAAGCGCCATAATCCTTGTTTCTACCATCGAAGATGATATCAAGGATGTCGGCCTGCATTATTTTATTGACGTCCATGTGTTAATGATTTAATATAAGATGCAACAAGGGTAAAATTCCATACGGCAAATGCCGCAAATACGTATAAAATTACTGTGCCGCCGGCTGGCCACCTTCCGAGGCCTGAACCAGGCCCAGTTCAACTTCAGCGATATCCACGAGGGCATAGCGCTTAACGTCGTTGATGGTCATTTCATCGAGCAGGTCAACGGTATTTTTATAGGTCGACATAGGGCCGGGTTTGATCACGACCACAAAGTCTTCCGGGTTGGTGCTGCGCTTCTTGGTCATAATGATATCGCGAACATCCTTAAAATTAGTCGACTGGAAGTTCGACCCGGTAGGATCAAGGGTTCCCTCGTAATAAAAGATGTTGTTATCATTACCGAGCAGGAAGGTGAGCGCACCGGATTCCTTTACTTTATTTTGTTCTTCCGGCTTTTCGGTATCCTTTGGCAGGAATAACCGCATTGCCGTAGGCTGGCTCATGGTGGTGGTAAAGATAAAGAAGGTGATGAGCAGGAAGCCCAGGTCCACCATCGGGGTCAGGTCAACCCTGGTCGATAGTTTCTTTCCTTTCTTTACGCCCGGTCCTTTTTTCTTATGACCGCCACCCGAGGTATCTAATTCTGCCATAATACATTATTTTTCGAGTGATAAATGTTATTCCTCAGTGTTATTCCTCAGCCGGAGCAGCACCGCCACGGGACCGGGTTTTGATGTCCAGTTCAGACCCTGCAGGAACGCCTTCCGGATCGGAGATCATCTGAAATTTCAAAATATCATTGGCTTTAAACGCATCAATGATGCCTTTGAAAGCAGGATATTTCGCTTCATTGTCGCCTTTGATCATCAGGTTCATTCTCTTTCCCATAAAGGCGGAATTGGCAGCGCGCATCCAGTCTTTCATTTCATTGTTAGCTGAATCGGTGACCGGTATTCCGGGTGCAGCAAATTTCTTTGCATCCTCGGATGACAGGGCGAGATACGATTTCAGTTGATTGAAGGGAACACCAACAAAGGAGCCGGCGCGAACAAACGCGTTTTTCTCCTGATCGGTGAGGTTGAGGTTACGCAGGCTGCTGATTTCTTCAATTATGGTGAGCTTCTCATCCGTAGCATCATCTGAAACAGAAAAATAGGCTTTACCATCTTTATCCATCGTGATCAGCACCACATCCTTTTCTTCCGCCACCTGGGTTGCTACCGATTTAGGAGTAGTAACTGTAAGGGCTTCAGCAGGTTTGAATTTTGTGGTGAGGATGAAGAAAGACAGCAGCAGAAAGGCAACATCACACATGGCGGTCATATCCACCATCGTACTTTTCCTTGGAATTTTAATTGCTGGCATAGTTGATTTTTTCCTTTCTTATAAGATGAAATAAACTCCGGTTTTCCATACGCTGCCGGAGTTTATTTTCTTTTTTAACTTATTTGTACTGAGAAGCAAAGCTTTGTGTCAGCGTGAAAGCTGATTCATCAATACCGTAGGTGATACCATCGATCTTCGTGGTGAAGATGTTGTAGAAGATGATCGCCAGGGCTGATGAACCGATACCCAGAGCTGTATTGTACAGGGCCTCAGAGATACCGCGGGAAAGTTCAGCGGCAGCGTTACCACCACCTTCAGCACCCAGGGCCGAGAAGGAAGTGATCATCCCGATTACCGTTCCTAACAGACCGATCAGGGTTGCTACTGATGCCATGGTTGATAAGAATACAAGATTTTTTTCCAGCATCGGCAGTTCCAGA
Organism: Bacteroidota bacterium; assembly: GCA_023409675.1. Lineage (GTDB taxonomy): Bacteria > Bacteroidota > Bacteroidia > Chitinophagales > Chitinophagaceae > Flavitalea. The sequence continues at coordinate 4,337 of JAEYRC010000397.1, read as the reverse complement.
GCGGTAGCTTCTTCAACTTCTTTTTGAATATTCAAAACCTTCTGATCAGTGTCGAGTTCAGTATTACCGATCATTTCTTTGTATTTACGCAGACCCGCTTTCATAACATTACCTACGCTGCCTTTTTGTTTGTCGCACTCAGCAATTGCCTGGTCAACATTTTTATTGGCAAGATGGTATTGTACTTTGCGGATGAATTCAGCGATATTACCTTTTCCGGTTGCTTTGCTGATGGTCAGGAAACGCTCAACGGAGAATACCAATACGATCAGGAAACAGGAGATCAGTACAGGTACTACCACACCACCTTCATACATTTTTACGAAACCGCCTTTAGGACCTTCGTGTTTGGGCCAGAATCCACCAGCCGGATCAGGATGAGTAAAGTTTGATGGATCTCCCATCACAAAACGCCAGATTACAAAACCTACCAGCAGACACAATACCGGTGCTATCCACGATATATTATTGGTCGTCTTCTTAGGTTGAACAGATGTGCTACTCTTGGAAGCAGTAGTTGCAGTTGGTTTAATGTCTGCCATGATTTTTGTTTTAAATTTTGTTTTGAATTTTTACGTTGTTGCGAATAAATGTTTACCGTACAATTCTACTTAAAAAACTTTTCACCTGTTCAAAAATAACGGGAAAATTTTTTTTCAAGGGCTCACAAGATAAGGATTTTATTACATGGCCAAATAATTTATGGCGCATGGAGTCGTAAAAAAACATGGAAGAAAAAAGCGCTGAAATACCGTTCCGGACTGTCCCGTCAGAAATCTTTCGCATCCTAACCAGTTAACCTTTAAAACCCGGGATCGAATATATAAAAAATCCATTTACGCCTTAAAATTCATCATTAAAATATTTACAGTAGAATTTAATAAATGAGTGAATCAAAACCGGAGAATTAAGGTGATTTTTTTGTATTGCCACTACGGATTAATGGGAATCAGTTCGGGAATTTCCACTGTTATGCGTGTGCGGTCAGCACAATACTGAGGGTTTAATTCAGTATTCTGCAGAAGATGCGAATCAATAAAAACAAGGTTATAATTACCTATTCAAGGGTTTATTCGTAACGTAGGGCTTCGATCGGATTCAGCCGGGCGGCCTTGAAAGCGGGGTATAGTCCGGCCAGTAATCCCACTACCGAACAGATGACAATGCCGATGATCATCCATTGCCAGGGCAATACAAAGCCGGTATTCATGACCAGGGCAAAGGAATTGCCGACCACCACACCCAGAATAACGCCTAAGAAGGCCCCAATCAGGCTGATGATCACCGATTCGAGCAGAAATTGCCGGCGAACAGCCGCCTGCTTCCCACCCACCGCTTTGATCAGCCCTATTTCCTTGGTGCGTTCGGTTACTGCTACCAGCATGATGTTCATCAGGCCGATAGCGGCTCCTACCAGGGTAATAAACCCAATCACCAGGGCTGCCCCGGTGAGGTAACCGAGCTGGCTCAGCAGCATCTCCACAAAACTGTCGCTCTTATCTATCGAAAAATTCTCTTCCTCTGTAGTGGCAACCTTCCGGATTGGCCGGAACGTTCCGGTAGCCTCCCCGATCGCCGCATCCATATGCTGCAGTTCATTCACCTTCACCATGATCTGGAAAGATGATTCGCTGCCCGAATTAAAGAAGCGCCGGATATTCGGATACGAACTGATGATCACATTATCGCGGCTCATGCCCATGGCCGTGCCTTTTTCGACAAGGGTACCGATAACACGGTAAGGTATATTGTTGACCTTTATGATTTGCTCTACCGCTTTATCCGGGTTGCCATTGAAAAAACGCTTGACAATATCTGACCCGATGATACACACATTCCGTCCGCTTTCCACATCCAGCACGTTAAGGTTACGTCCATTCGAAAGATCCATACCATTAAGTTGCAGGTAATTTTCATCGCCGCCGTAAACCCGTGTAGTGGGGTTGGATTTGCGACTGCCCTGCGATACCACCGCATCGCGTGAGCCAAAGAGGTACAGGCTTACACTAGCCGGAAAGTTATAGGTCTCTTTAAACAGTTCAGCCTGCATTTCAGTGATGGGCTGACCCAGGTTGGATTTCTTCTCCCTTCGCTTTCCCTTCTCTTCTTTCTTAACCTCTGTGTTGCGGTTGCCAAAGAAACGCGGTTCGGTATAACGGATCGTGAAGCCGGTTGCGCCCATGGAAGAAAAGCTTTCAACAAATTTCTGCTGCATAGCTTCTATGGCGGTGCGTATGCCTACAAGAGCCATGATGCCAAATGCGATGATGGTAACGGTTATGCCTGTACGAAGTTTATTCGACCTGACCGTTTTGAGCGCGAGTTGAAAACTGTCTTTGAAGTTCACTGTGGAAAAGTACGAAATATGCCGGGTTTTGTGGAAAAAATCAGCCGGCTTTATAGCGGTTTACGCGATAGAAGGCTAAACGGAATATTTTCTGGCTAAGCGGTAAAAGGGCAAGCCTGTAATGGCGTTGCAGGATATAATATCATCCTGCAAACATGCGCGAAAATCCGCGTAAATCTGCCAAAATCTGCTAAATCTGCGGGAAATGTATTTGCATTATTGACGGATTATCACCCTACCCCGTCATTAAGGGTAGGCCTGTAATGGCGTTGCAGGATATTATATCATCCTGCAAAACATGCTCGAAAATCCGCGTAAATCTGCCAAAATCTGCTAAATCTGCGGGAAATGTATTTGCAATATTGATGTATTATCACCCTACCCCGTCATTAAGGGCAGACCTGTAATGGCGTGCAGGATATTATATCATCCTGCAAAACATGCGCGAAGATCCGCGTAAATCAGCCAAAATCTGCTAAATCTGCGGGAAATGTATTTGCATTATTAACGTATTATCACCCTACCCCGTCATTAAAGGAAATAGTACAAAAAGCCCAGAACCGATTCGGGAAAGATTCCGATGAACACAATCAGTCCGGCCAGTACAATTAGCATGGCATTCAGTCCGCCTGAATGCGGAATATCCTGTGCTTCGCCATCTTTAAAATACATCGCCTGGATGACCCGGAAATAATAATATACGCTGATCGCCGCCCCGATAATACCAATGATCACCAGCCATAATAATTTACCGGTTTGAAGCGCCGCGGTGAGCATATAAAACTTGGCCATAAAACCCGCTGTTAAGGGAATTCCTGCCAGCGACAGTAGAAATACGGCATTGGTTGCTGCCAGTACAGGATGGTGTTTTGCCAGTCCGTTAAATCCATCGAAAGTATAGTCCTTCAGCCGAACCAGCACGGCAAAGATGCCGATGGTAGCTAAACTGTAAGCCAGCGCATACAACAGGATGCCTTCATCGGCACGCTGATTCATCGATACTATGGCAAAGAGCATGAAACCTGCCTGCGCTATACTGGAATAGGCCAGCATGCGCTTGACGCTTTGCTGAAATACAGCTGTTATATTTCCAATGAAGAGGGTTAGCGCGGTGATGATCGCGGCAATGATGAACCAGTGATCCTGAGCCGAGCCAAAGGTGTTGCGGAACAGGCGATAGAATGCTGCAAAGGCCGCAATTTTTACGATCGTGGCCATGAAGGAAGTGATCGAAGCGGGCGCGCCATCATACACATCCGGAGTCCAGAAATGAAAGGGCGCCGCTGATACTTTGAATGCCATGGAAAACAACAGCAGCAGTATACCTACCGACATCAGTGGGGTAAGTGTTTCATTGCCCGCCGCTATGACCTGCAGGTTGAAACTGGCTTTCGCGCCAAAGATCAGCGCTATACCCATTAGCATGATGCCGGTGGAAAACGCGCCCATCAAAAAATATTTCAGTGCGGCTTCATTGCCTTTGAGGTTACGCTTGTCGATACCTGCAAGAATATAGGTTGGTATGGATATGATCTCAATGCTCAGGAAAAGCATCAGCATATTGTTGAAGGAGGTAGCGATGCTGGCTCCGCACATGATGAAGAACATCAATGCAAAATATTCACCCACATCGCGGCCTGAACGGCGCAGGTCAGCGCCGGATAGGATAAAATACAACAGGGTGCAGCCAAAGATCACCGCGTTGAACAGGTAACTGTATGTACTGAACGCCAGCATGCCGCGCACATCAATATCCACAAAGCGATGCCCGTCGAGTTCCAGCAGGTTCACGATAAATAACAGGGCCATGCCGATGACAGCCATCATGCGACTGGTGCCCTGACCGCGTTTAAGCAGTCCGCTGAACATCATTACCACCCCCCAAATCGCTGAAAAAATAATTGCATTCATAATTCTGTAATTCCTAAGGATGTTTTGAAATCATTCGCGACAAAATACTTTCCACTGTTGAACTGGTCAGGTCGAGCAC
>JAEYRC010000289.1 GCA_023409675.1 Bacteroidota bacterium | reverse complement strand
AAACGGAATTCGGCCCCGATACATCATCCAGAGCATCCATGCCCTGGATGAAAGAAACGATGGAGGCAACGGTGTTGTCGCAGGCTAAAAGGTTTGATTATAAACTGAAGTTTGCGGTTGATAATTTTTCGGGTGGCTTCAACAATGATGTACTGATCAATCGCTATCAGCCCTTTACAGGATCGCTTCCGGTGAACCTGCAAAGCGGTGGCGCCTTCAACGGTATGCTTAAAGCTTCAGTATTCGACCTGTTTGAAGATATCCGGTTCAGTGGCGGCATCCGACTGCCTCTGCTGGGTGGAATGGGTAGCGGTGCAGGAATAGGCACCGGAGGAACCAGCATCTTCCTTCCTGTAAATCAGTCGCTCTTTAACGGCGGTGGAGAATGGTTTGCAAGAGCGGATTACCTCAAACATCGGTTTGATTATTCGCTCGTTTATTACCGCAGAACAGAGCCCGGCCAGGTTCAGGGTATTAACGGATCACTTCAGCCTTTTGATGGCAAAATGTTCAGCAACCTGTATCAGTTTATTCTGAAGTACCCTTTCAACAAGGTTAAAAGTCTGCGGATGTCTGTTGGTATCCGCCGCGACCGGGTTGTAGTACTGGGTGATCTGTTCGATACGTCCGCATTGAAATCGCCTGACCTTAACCGTCAGACATTTGCAGTCAGCCGGATTGAATATGTTCATGACAATACGCTTCAGAAAGCCATGAATATTCTTAACGGCCTGCGATTTAAGATCTATACAGATATTAATTCACAGATCAATTCACCCAGCGCGCTGAACCCTGATATCAAGCCTTATAAACTGAGTTTCAATGCCGGAGTTGATGCGCGGTATTATCATCAGATCTACAGGAATTTCATCTGGGCCGGACGAGCAGCCGCTGACTTCTCCTGGGGCAATCAGAAAATCATCTACTATATGGGCGGAGTGGATAATGAACTTTTTCCCAAATATAACCAGGAGCCCCGCCCTCAGGATCCCAATTACGCATTTCAGTCGCTGGCGGTTAACCTTAGAGGTTACCGGCAGAATGTTGCCAATGGAAATAATGCGGTTATCCTGAACAGTGAGTTCCGCTTTCCGGTATTTTCAACGTTGTTCAATAAGCCGATCAACAATGCATTTCTCCGGAATTTCCAATTGGTACAGTTCGTTGACCTGGGCAGCGCATGGAATGGGGCCTATGATAAAATTGAACGTCCCGAAGTAGTATACCCCGGCCCTGGCGGCAATACGCTGGTACGGCTGGCATCGGGCGGTCTCGGACCTTTTGTAGGAGGATATGGTTTTGGCGCCAGAAGCACCCTGCTGGGATACTTCCTGCGGGTAGATGCGGGATGGGAAATGAATGGATTTTTCCAGGGATCACCACGCCTGCATTTTGCACTTGGTGTAGATTTTTAAGGTATGATCCTATGTTCTGCCTGATGGAAACTACCCGGGACCTGTTTAAACGATTGCCTGTTGCTGCAGCACTCATACCATGAAAAAGCATTGCTTAAGTTTATTTGTGCTTTTGCTGACAGGAATGTTAACAGCGTTAGCCCAGCCCGTTACGTTAAACGGAACGATACGGGATAAACACAGTAATGAGATCATCCCATTCGCTTCACTGTACCTGTTGCAGCGGGGAGAGGGCAAATTGGCCGACTCATCCGGGGGTTTCAGTTTCTATTTCACGACTCCGGTTTATGACACGCTGGAAATTTCCTTTGCTGGGTTTGAAGACTTCCTGCTTCCGCTCGATTCAGCCTTTTACAGTACAGCAGATGCTGATGGAGTTATAACGGTTGCTATCCAGATGGAACCTTCCGACTATGGCGGACCGGTAATCATCAGGCGAAAGATCGACCGGGGGTTGCTGCTATGGCGTCGTATTGTTGCCCGCAAACCCTTCAACGACCAGTTCCGCTTTTCCAACTTTTCCTATGAGCTGTACAATAAGCTTGAACTTGATTTAAAGAACCTCAATCATGAAAAATTGGGTGAACTTAAGCTTATGCGTCCGTTCAAATTTATATTTGAACTGACCGACAGTGTGGAGGGAGCATCGGTATTACCGGTATACCTAACCGAAACCATTTCGGACTACTATTTTCAGCGCAACCCTGTGAAGAGACGTGAAATTATCCGGGCTACAAAAACGCTGGGTGTAAACAATGAAAGCGTCAGTAAGATGCTGGGCGGTATGGACCAGGTAGTGAATGTGTACAGTAATTTCATACCTGTTTTTGATAAGCAGTTTGTGAGTCCGCTAAGCGATAATGGAGATGCATATTATTCCTATAAAATTCTGGATACTCAAATTGTCGCCGGTCTGCGGATGATTCACCTGGCTTTTGTTCCGAGAAGGAAGGGGGAGAATACATTTACCGGTGACTGCTGGATTCACGACTCCACTTTCGCCATTCAGAAAATGAACCTTCGGCTGACACGGGAAGCCAATGTGAATTTTGTAGACAAACTCAGCCTGATTCAGGAATACCGGCTCATTAATGACAGCACCTGGTTTCCGGCACGGGATAAGTTTGTGGTGGATATCGCCCCGCTCGGAAAGACAAGCCTGGCTTTTATCGGCAAGAAAACAACCACTTACCGCTCGGTACAGGTGAATGATGAGCGTGTAAGCCGCGAACTTGATAAAAACAAGATAAAGGAGGAAATTATCGTAGCGGAGGCATCGGCACAGCAGCCTGAAGATTACTGGACCGCATCAAGACATGAAGAACTCAGTCGAAGTGAACAGGCTGTATACGACATGATTGACACCCTGCTGAAAATGCCTGTTTTCACGAAGTACACCAATTGGATAAATTTTCTGGGAACCGGATATAAACGCATCGGCAATTATGAGATAGGACCCTGGTACAACTGGATCACCTACAATCAGCTTGAAGGGTACCGGACACGCTTCGACCTGGGAACGAACCGGCATTTCAATAAAAAAATCATTCTGCATGGATACCTTGCCTATGGCTGGGGTGATAAGAAATTCAAGTATAAGGCAGAGGCTTTGTACCTCTTGAAAAAACATCCTCGTACTTTCCTGTACGGTTCATGGCTGAAAGACATTGACTATGGCCAGACCTACTACGATGAAATCAGCCAGGATAATATTTTTGCACTGGCCATCCGGAAGTCAGGCGTTCCCATAAAATTTCTGATGATCGATGAAAAGCGGCTGGAATTTTTTCGTGAAACTCCATCCGGATTTTCAGTACTGGCTACCGGGTTGAATAAAACCTTTGACCCTTTGCGCAATTTGCCGCCTAAGGAATTGTTCGATAATGGGCGCAACACACCGCTTGCTACCACGGAGTTTTCCCTCCGCTTCCGCTATGCCTATCTTGAAAAATTCATTGAAAATAATTTTTACCGCTCCAGCCTGGGGAGTCCCTATCCAATTACAGAGTTGCGCATCACACGAGGTGTGTCAGGGCTGCTGAACAGCAACTATTCGTATACGAAGCTTTCAGGCAGTATTTCTTCCTATAAAAAAATACCGCCGTTCGGCAGCCTGTATTATAACGTATTCGGAGGCAGAACTTTTGGCACGCTTCCATATATGCTGCTGGATCTTGCACCGGGAAACGAAATATATTATTACAATAAATATGCATTCAACCTGATGAACCGGTATGAATACCTGCACGACCGTTACCTCGGTCTTAATGTTGAGCATAACATTGGTTCGGGTATATTTCGTTATATACCGTTGACGCGAAAACTCAAATTCAGGCAGTTTTACAGTATCCGGGGTTTGTGGGGAAGTCTGGGCGAATCCAATGCCCGGCTCAATATGCCTGTTGGTTCCGAATATCGTTTTGAATCATTGAATGGCCGCAGTTACCTTGAAGTGGGTACAGGTGTAGATAATATATTCCGGATTTTCCGAATTGATTTCATCTGGAGAGTATTGCCACGGCCCTTACCACCTGAACCTGTAAAACGTTTTGGGGTATTCGGTAGTTTCAGGGTTTCATTCTGATACCTGACGTTGGTTATTACCGACAGGATTATGGCGGTTATGCATTTCCGTTATTCACATGATCCAGCGCTTCAAGAATGATAGCGCATGAACGCCGGATATCTTTTTTGGTAATGGTTAACGGAGGGGCTATGCGCAGGCACTGAGGAGCAAACAAAAACCAGTCTGTCAAAAGCCCTTTCTCCAGACAGCGGTCAATCACCTTTTTATTCAGGTCAAACGATTCGAATTCTATAGCAATCAATAATCCGGCTGCGCGAACTTCTCTGATCAATGGATGTTTAAGCAACTGAACAAACAGGGCTGATTTCTCCCTCACGGATCCGGTAAGTTCCTTTTTCAGAATCTGCCTGAAGGCTGCATGACCAGCCGCGCAACTCACCGGATGCCCGCCAAAGGTGGTGATATGCCCCAGCACCGGATCATGCGTTAAGGCATTCATTAACTTTCTGTCGGCGATGAAGGCACCCAGTGGCATTCCACCTCCCAATGCCTTTCCAAGTAGCAGAATATCGGGTACGATTTCATAGGATTCAAATCCCCAAAGATGAGCGCTGCGTCCGAACCCGGTTTGAATACAATCCATAACCAGTAATGCGCCCGTTTCCGAACAGGTTTCCCTCAACTGCTGCATCCATGCTTTGTCTGGAGTGATTACCCCCCGTTCGGCCTGTATAGGTTCAACCACCACACAAGCGGTGTCTTTGTCGATCATGCGAAGAGCATCCATATCATTATACTTCAGGTGCATGATCCCTGGAAGCAGCGGTCGGTAGGCGTTGCGCCAGTATTCATCACCCAGCAGACTCAATGCACCCTGGGTTGAACCATGATAGCTTTGATGAAAAGCGGCCATTTTGGTTCGGCCGGTAAAGCGTTTGGCCAGCTTCATTGCCCCTTCAACAGCTTCCGCGCCACTATTGGTAAAATACACCATGTTGAGTGCAGGTGGCAGGTGTTGCGTCAACAGGCGGGCATATTCCACCTGTGGTGTTTCCACCAGTTCGCCATACACGAGCAGGTGCAGGTATTTATCGGCCTGATGCTTTATGGCGCGGATCACTTTGGGGTGGGCGTGCCCGATGTTTGATACACTGATACCGGCGATCAGGTCGATATATTCCCTTCCCTCGGCATCAACCAAGCGGCTGCCTTTTGCCTTTACAATATGCAATGCAAGAGGCGCGGGAGATGTTTGACCCACGTGCTGCAGAAATAACTGGCGGTAATTCATATGCCGAAATTGCGCATTAAAAATTACCTGATAAAATAAATGTGCTTCTCCATTCAGCCCCTGAAAAATACCTAATTTGAGTGCTCAACTGATGTCTATGGCAGTAATAATGCACGTGAACAATATTTATCCCCAATTCGGCAAGAATTGTTTTATAGCGCCCAATGCAACTGTGGCAGGTGATGTACAAACAGGTGATGACTGCAGTTTCTGGTTCAATTCGGTGATACGCGGGGATGTAAACAGTATTCGGTTAGGCAACCGCGTGAATGTTCAGGATGGCGCGGTGATCCACTGCACGTATAAAAAAACAACCGCCGTAATCGGCGATAATGTTTCAATAGGTCATAATGCCATCGTTCATGGTTGCAGGGTGCATGATAATGTGCTGATAGGTATGGGGGCGATTGTGATGGATAATGCTGAAGTTGGCAGCAACAGTATCATTGCGGCAGGGGCTGTGGTGCTGGAGGGAACCATTATTCCTCCGGGAACCATTTTTGCGGGTGTTCCGGCGAAGAAGGTAAAAGATATATCACAGGAACTTATTCAGGGTGAGATAAACCGTATCGCGGAAAACTACCTGCATTATTCGGGCTGGTTTAAGGGGCAGGAACCATTGTCTTCGCAGGATCATTGATTCATGGTTAGGTACCGCTCCTACGGAGCTGAAGCTCTATGTTATTGTGTGCTATTAACCTTTCACCCCTCCGGGCTGGGGCCCATGCGATTGTAAGTCCCGATACAAATGATATTGCGTTTCATGTCAAATCAAACAGATTGCTATTTAAAACGCATCTTTCATATTCATGCTGGGCGCACCAGCGACGCGAAAGGTCAATAGCAAACCCTCCATTTCCAACACCCCGGCAAGCTCCGTAGGAGCGAAACGACCACCTGAATAATCCATTCGTTCTGTAAGGAACTGACGATCAACAGATCCATATGCACAATAAAACCATCTGTATGAACGTTAATCTATCTATGCTAAAAGCCAGACCAGTCCTTATACTGCTCATCGCCGCGCTTTCCCTGAGCCTGTATTCCTGCAGTGTGTTTCAGCGTGGATCGGGCTGCCCAGCGGATGGTAAGGCCTTTGGCGCTGAAAAGATCCTGAGTGGTGAAAAACCGCCGAAAGCAAAGAAGTTCAGATCCTGACGCAGGCAACAATTGTGGTTGACCCCTCCCCGGTAAAACAAACCCCTAAATCCATACATTATGAACCTGACACTCCGCACCGATTTCGGCTGCACCGAGGCATTGATTGATGAGGATTGCAGCCTGAACCGCTTTTATGAAGTAGCCAATATTCTGGCAAATACGCTTGACATTCAATTCAAAACCAAGGAAGATGATGCAGATACGGTCATCTGGCACTTCCCCTATAAGAATAGTTCCCTTAGCCTGCAGTATAATATCTATACAGGCATTTCCCTATTTCCTGAAAAATTCAGGGCAGCAGGTAGAAGGGAAAACGATGCCGTAATTGAAGTGGCAAAATACCTGCAGAAGGAATTATTGCTGAATACCCGCTTCCACTCCTGAGCCATCAGTAGTGCCTTTCCGTTATAGACTCATAAATATTGTAATAACTGACGTAGCGCTCCACATTGATTTGGCCGCTTTCTACCGCTGATTTTACAGCACATCCCGGTTCATTGATATGAGCGCAATTATTGAACTGACAATTGTGGATCAATACCCGCATTTCAGGAAAGTAATGCGAAAGTTCACTTTTCTGAATATCCACAATACCAAATTCGCGCATACCCGGCGTATCTATAAACCGGCCGCCACCGGGCAGGTCGAACATTTCTGCAAATGTTGTGGTATGTAAGCCTTTGCCACTCCACCCGCTGACATCCCGCGTTTTGAGGTTCAGTTCCGGTAGAAGCCGGTTGATCAGCGATGATTTTCCAACACCTGAATGACCGCTGAATAAAGTGGTTTTGTTTGCCATCAGTTCAAGCAATTCTTCCACACCATCTCCTGTAGCGGCACTCATCAGCAATACCCGGTAGCCAATGGCAACATACATTTCCTTCAGCGCATGAAATTTATCCATTTCTTTAGGCCGGTAAAGATCACTCTTATTGAATACAATTACCGCAGGTATATGATAGGCCTCTGAACTAACCAGAAACCGGTCAATGAATCCCTGCGAAGTGCGGGGATCGCGTAAGGTGGCAATAAGAAAAGACTGGTCGAGATTGGCAGCTACGATATGATGCTGCATTTTATGACCTGGCGATTGCCGGGCAATGTAATTGACCCGTTGCAGTATCGTATCAATCATAACCGATTGCGCTCCTTCATTTTCCATTTGCATCAGTACATTGTCTCCGACCGCAACAGGATTGGTTGAGGTTATGCCATCAATTTTCAACACCCCTTTTATCCGGGCATTGTACATTTTGCCATCTTCGCCCTTTACGATATACCAGCTTCCTGTTGATTTATAGATCACTCCCTTCATTACATCGGTTTTCTATTCAAAGGTACAATGCACGCAGTATGCTCAGGGGAATTTTTTAAGTAATGTAGACTTAAGTAAAATTTCCAGTACCAGAATTGCGGCTGCGCTTATAGCCAGCCATAGGAAGCGCTCTTCATAGCGTGTCAGTACGCTGATCTCAATGGTTGACTTTTCGAGCTTGTCGATCTCACTGTATATTTTCTGCAAGCTGTTGTTATCGCGGGCCCTGAAATATAATCCACCGGTTTCAGCGGCTATATCACGCAGCAATGCTTCATTCAAATTAACTTTCTGTTGCTGCATCACAATTTCTCCTGATTCGAGCTGCTGCGGAGCCGGGGCAAAACCTTCCGTACCCATGCCAATGGTGTATACTCGGATGTCAAAATTCCTGGCCAGTTCTTTGGCTGCCAATGGATCAAGCCGGCCGCCCTGATCTTCTCCATCGGTAAGAAAAATGATGATCTTGCTTTTCGCGCTACTGCCGCGTAAACGCTCCACACTGGTGGCGAGTCCGTCACCAATGGCAGTGCCATCGGCAAGATAATTTCCATTCGCATTAAAGATCTGGGCCTTCAACACCGATTTGTCAGAAGTGAGGGGACAGGCGGTAAAGCTTTCACCCGCAAATATTACCAGTCCGATCCGGTCTGTCTTACGCTGATCCACAAACGTTGCTGCCACCTGCTTCATGGCTTCCAGGCGGTTGGGCTGAAAGTCCTGTGCCAGCATACTTCCACTGACATCCATGCAAAGCATAATATCCATCCCTTCTCCACTCACCAGTTGCTCCTCATTTTTCTTTCCCGGATTGGCAATAGCAGTGATCAGCAGTATAACGGCTATCATGCGAAGCAGAAATGGAAGATAGCTCAATCCGGTTCTCCATGACCGGGTATTTTTATAAATGGTATTTGAAGAAATCCTAACAGCGGAAGCAGATTCAGTCAGCCGCGACCGGTACCACCAGATCATTACCGGAAGCAGCAGTAAAAGTGCGAAGGCTTCCGGAAATGCAAATTCCAATTGCTGAAACCATTGATAGATCATGTGGGCGAATTATGCAGTGACCGGATAGCATCCCGGATAATCATCAGATTGCGTTTATTATCTTCCTGCTGTGGCAGATATCGTGCAAACTTTACAAAATCACTGATATGCAGCGCTTCTGTTAAGCTGCTGAAACTATCCTTATCAAGTGAATAAGGCCGGATGCCCCGCAGGATTTCCATATTGGTTTTATCGTTCACCTGCACTGAAAATCTATCCCCGATATACTCCCGCAAAATAGTATTCAAGCTGGTATAAAATAGTTTTATTTCCGCTGGCAGCGATGCTCCCGCATTAAGTTTATCGAGTTGATCCATAGCTTTTTCATAGGAAGAGCGCGTATCTAAAGCCACTGCAGGCGCTGTGTCTGCAACCGGCCTTCGGCGCAGCAACAGGTATAGCGCTGCTAAACAAAGAAGGGAGATCAACCCGATTGCCCATGGAATATACTTCGCATAAGGATGGGGGATATCAATTATCGGTTTTACATCCCGGTAGTCAGCAGCTGAATCAAATGGGGCATAGGATACGGCTATTATCATTGAATCGGACCTATAAACAGCACCATCAACTATTACTGATAAAGGAGAGATTACCTGCTGACCCGAGTCGAACGAAGTCAGGCGAAATTGCTGAACCAGGTGAAAGGATTCTATATCCCTGATCGTATCCAGAATGCCTCTGTGCAAAAACACAAAATTTGTCAGGGTATCCGGCTCCTGCCATTCCAGATCTGAACCGATAGGAATATACGCTTCCAGCGTCAGATGCAGCGGCTCTCCGATGAGTAAGGATGATTTATCCGCAGAAGCCTTGACCCTGACCTGCCCAAAGAGCACACAGGGCAACAGGGTAATACAGCAAAACAACAAATACCGGCAGCTGCGCATCATGATCCGTTAATTTCGGCTGATAAAGAATTTCTGCAGCACTTTTACATAATCATCATCTGTTCGGATATGCAATAAGTCGCAGCCCGCTTTCTGAAAAACACTTTTACAATACGCGGAGTGCGCCAGGAAATCTTCTTCATACGTTTTACGTACTAAAAAGTCGGCGCTGTCGATCAGCCGTATGGTTCCGGTTTCCGGATCCCGAACATTCATTAACCCCGCATAGGGTAAAACCATATCCATTTTATCGTACACTTTTATTCCGATCAGATCATGCTTCCGACCCGCGACTTTAAGAGCGTCTTCAAAACCCGTATCAATAAAATCACTGAGCACAAAACATATGCAGCGCTGCCGGGTGGCATTATTCAAGCGGCGCAGGGCTGTGGCCAGACTTGTTCCGCGATTTCCCGGTTCGGCTGTCAGCAGTTCCCGGACTATATATAATCCGTGATCACGGCCCTTTTTCGGAGGGATATATTGCTCAACCTGGTTACTGAAAAAGATGACACCGGTCTTATCGTTATTACTGATAGCGGAGAAGGTGAGTACCGCAGCGATCTCAGTGACCAGATCAGTTTTGGATTTTATGGTCCCGAATAAGGCGCTGGCGCTGATATCGATCAATAGCATGACGGTCAGTTCACGTTCTTCCTCAAACATCTTACTGAAAGGATGATTGAATCGTGCAGAAACATTCCAGTCGATGAACCGTACATCATCACCATGATGATACTCACGTACTTCCTTAAACGACATTCCCCTTCCTTTGAATGCACTATGGTATTCACCGGAGAAAAGATGACGTGTCAGTTTCTTGCTGCGTATTTCCAGCTCTCTGACTTTTTTTACTATTTCTGCTGTAGTCAGGATCACGGGTAATGTTTAAGGAACAGGAATGGTGCGCAACAGTTCATCAATGATATTTTCAACCTGAACATTTTCGGCCTCCGCTTCATAGGATAGACCAATACGATGTCGAAGCACATCCTTAGCTATTCCGCGGATATCCTCCGGAATTACAAATCCGCGCTGATTCAGGTATGCCTGCGCTTTGGCGGCCAGGGCCAGGTTAATGCTTGCTCTCGGCGATCCCCCATAAACGATCAGCGGCTTAAAGTTAGCCAGTCCGTACTGCTCAGGAAAACGGGTGGCGAACACGATATCGATAATATACTGCTCAATCTTTTCATCCATATACACCTGCCGTACCAATTCACGCGCGCTATGAAATTCAGCCAGCGACACAACCGGCTTTATCGGGGGCAACTCCAGCCCCTGAACATTCTGCCGGATAATAAGCTGCTCTTCTTCACGGGATGGATAACCGACAATTACCTTCATGATAAAACGGTCCTGCTGCGCTTCCGGTAAAGGATAAGTACCCTCCTGCTCCAGCGGATTTTGAGTGGCCAGCACCAGGAATGGTTCCTCCAGCGGAAAGGTACTATCGCCTATGGTTACCTGCTTTTCCTGCATGGCCTCCAAAAGCGCGCTCTGTACTTTTGCCGGTGCACGGTTTATTTCATCAGCAAGGATGAAATTGGAGAAGATAGGACCCTTCCTTACCATGAATTCATTCCTCGACTGATTATAGATCATAGTTCCCACCACATCTGCAGGCAACAGATCAGGCGTAAACTGGATGCGGCTGAAATTTGCATTGACGGCCTGCGACAGCGACTTTATCGCCAGCGTCTTGGCCAGACCAGGCACACCCTCCAATAATACATGCCCTTTACTCAGCAGGCCGATCAGGAGCCTGTCGAGCATTACCGACTGACCGATAATCATTTTTCCCACCTCTGCACGCAGGCGTTCTACAAAAACTACCTGAGACTGTATCTTTTCATTTAACTGACGGATATCGTCGGATGTTAGCAACATGATGATTTGTTTTGTTCAATAGGCTCCGGAAATACACGGCTTCTATCGGGCTCCTGCTTTACTACCCGGAAAAATAAAACCGGGAAAGGTTGCAACAATTATTTTTTATATGGCCGGTATAATTCCGGTACGTTTATATCAGGACAGGTATTTCCCTACAATCGGCATTCTTCTGCCGACACCAAAAGCTTTTGTGCTAACCCGGATAACAGGACAGAACTGGTTGCGTTTATATTCATTGCTATTGACCATTTTCAATACCCGTTCGACCAGGGCGGCATCAAAACCATTTTCGATGATTTCTTTCGGTCCCATTCGCCGTTCGATATACAGGTACAAGATCCGATCGAGCAAACGATAATCAGGAAGACTGTCACTATCCTGCTGACCCGGACGTAATTCGGCAGATGGCGCTTTGCTGATGATGTTTTCGGGAATAATTTCTTTCTCCCTGTTCAGAAAACGTGCCAGGGCATACACCTGCATCTTATACACATCTCCCAAAATACTTATTCCTCCGGCCATATCGCCATAGAGTGTTCCATAACCGGTAGCCAGTTCACTTTTGTTTGATGTATTTAACAGGATGTATCCGAATTTATTCGCCATCGCCATAACCAGTGTACCGCGGATGCGGCTCTGCAAATTTTCTTCAGCCACATCAAAGGGTAGATCATTGAATACCGGCTTCAATGCATCGAGAAATGCATTGTAAGGTTCGGCAATGGGCAGCGTATCGTAAGGATTGTTCAGGTTGATGCTAAGCGCCTCAGCATCTGTTACAGAGTGACTTGTAGAAAAGGCAGAGGGCATCAGTACCGCGCGAACGTTTTCCGCACCGAGCGCCTCACAGGCAAGTACAAGCGTAACGGCACTGTCGATGCCTCCTGATGAAGCAACAATCGCCCGTTTGAAACCCTGCTTGTAGAAATAATCCCGGATACCCAGGATGATCGCTTCTTTGATCTGGGCCATATTATGCTCCGCTGTAAGATATTCCAGAATTTTTTCCGGATCACTTACACGTGCAACACGCATATCTTTCCCAAGTTCTTTTATGGGAGGCGATGCCACAGATCCACGGCCGGATACATATAGCTCATCAGAATCCACCACAGCAAAGTCTTCATTGAAATAGGCCAGTTCTTTTACTATTGTTCCCGCATCGTTAATGACCAGGCTTCCTCCGTCAAAGATCACTTCGGTTTGTGCACCAACGGCGTTGCAGTAATACATCGGCAAACCGTATTTCAGTACATTAAGACGCACCACTTCCTTCCGGTCTTCATCGTGATCATAATCGAAAGGAGATGCCGACAGGTTGATCATCAGGTCGGGAGACTGACGGATCAGTTCATCCATAGGACATGATCTGTAAAGCGGATTATCGCCCAGGTTCCAGAGGTCTTCACAAACTGTGATGGCCAGGCGCTTACCTTTGAACTCTATAACATTCCATTCATAACCCGGTTCAAAATACCGGTATTCATCAAATATGTCGTATGTGGGTAACAGTGATTTCCGGGCAACACCCTGCACCTTTCCCTGATAGATCAGCCATGCGCTGTTAAACAGATCCTTCCCCTGCACCACCGGATTGCGTTCCGGTGCTCCAATGATCACCCCGATATCTTCTGTATGCCTGCCGATTTCCTCAATAGCCGCATAACATTGATTGATGAAATCGCGGAACTCCAGGAAATCACGCGGAGGATACCCGCAAACACTCAATTCAGAAAAAACGATCAGTTCCGCACCGGCCTCCCGGGCATTTTTTACGGCTTCAATTATCTTTCCGGTATTATACCCGAAATTCGCTATATGATAGTTTTGCTGGGCTAACGCTATTTTCATGTTTTATGCTATCAGAATTTCGTGCCAGATGAGGAATTTAGAATTTATAAATTTACTTAACGATTCAGAAACAACAATATATGATTTGGAACGTTCAGATTTTCATGAACAGAGTATTGGTTTTTTGTTTCCTTGTATGGAGTTTTAGTTCCTGTTCCGGATCATCGGCTCCCGATGTTTCACACATCGAGATCAACCTGGAAGTTCAGCGTTTCGAACAGGATTATTTTGAACTGGATACCAACAACCTGTCGGTAGCGTACCAGAAGCTGTCTGCAAAATATCCCCTGTTTCTGCCCGATTTTACCTACAATATTCTCGGCCTGCCACCGGTTGAATCAAATATGGAAGTTACCGAAGAAGTTATACGCCGCTTCCTTCATGATTACCGCCCTCTTAAGGATTCTGCCGACCGCGTCTTTGGAAGTGATCCTGCATTTGTGGAAGAAGTGCGGAAGGGATTACAATATGTGAAGTATTATTTTCCTGATTATCCCATACCGGAAAAACTGATCACCTTCATAGGCCCTATGGACGCCTATTTTGAAGCCTCTACCGGTGGATATGGAGATGTTATTACGGAAAACGCGCTGGCGGTAGGGCTGCAATTGCACCTCGGCGCCGGCTTTTCAATCTATCATCATGAAATGGGGCAGGCCCTTTATCCGGAGTATATCTCCAGGCGCTTCGCCCCGGAATATATAGCCGTGAACTGCCTGAAGAATATCATCGATGATATGTATCCTGATCAATCGGCCGGCAAGCCGCTGCTGGAACAGATGGTAGAAAAAGGAAAACGTATGTACCTGTTGGATAAATTCTTACCCCATACACCGGATTCCGTTAAACTGGGTTATACCGCCGCGCAACTTAATGGCGCAAGAAATAATGAAGGACTGATATGGAATTTCTTTGTGGTCAATAACCTCCTTTACAGTACCGAACAGGGTGTGATCAAAAACTATGTAGGAGACGCTCCATCCACACCGGAACTGGGTGAAGGTTCACCGGGATATATTGCCCTGTTTACAGGTTGGGAGATCATTAAGGCATACCGCGAAAAAGTACCTGACCAGTCACTGGCCGATCTCATGCAGACTTCTCCCCGTGACATTTATGAACAAAGTAAATACCGGCCCAGGTAAGATCAGGCTATCGCCTTTTCCAGGGCTTCGGGCTGAGGACGCATACCCAGCTTATGCATCATTTTGAAGTGTGACGCGATCGCTGCACTCATCGTGGAATATTCATGATAGGGAAGGTTATGCCGCTGGCAAACTTCCTTTACGATCGGGCTGATCGCGGGATAATGTATATGGCTCACTCTCGGGAACAGATGATGTTCTACCTGGTAATTCAGTCCGCCAACAAACCAGGAAATCACTTTATCCTTCGGAGCAAAATTTGCCGTAGTTTTTATCTGGTGGATAGCCCACTCATTTTCAATTTGCTTTGGTTCGATCCCGGCCAGCTCAAATTCCGTGTGTTCAACCACGTGAGCCAGTTGAAAGACCATCGCCAGGGTCAGCCCCATCACCAGGTGCATAACGGTAAAACCGATAGCCCATGCGCCCCAGCCAACGATCATTCCGGGAATAACCACATAAAACGCGATGTATAAGACCTTACTCGCCCAGAAGATAACATGCTCGCGGAGATCCATTTTCTGCAAAGGCGTATTGTGCACGCGGCGGGAGAAATATTTGTTGAAATCCATCAGGGCAACCCAGGCAAATGAGGATATGGCATATACCAGTACCACATAAATATGCTGAAAGCGGTGGGCTGGAACCCATTTCTGTGTGCTGCACTGGCGCATCAGCGGACTCTTGGCAATATCATCATCCACTCCGTCTACATTGGTATAGGTATGATGAATGATATTGTGTTTGAACTTCCAGATGAATGCATTTCCTCCAAGCATATTCAGGGTTAAGCCCAGGAAATTATTGACCCATTTTTTGGATGAATAGCTGCCATGACAGGCATCATGCATCACATTAAACCCAATACTGGCAAGAATAAAACCTAATAGTCCACACAATACGATCGCCCACAGCGCGGGAATCGCGGCAAACAGTAATAAACAATAAATCAATATGGCCGCCGGAATCAGTACCAATGCTTTATGGTATAGCCTCCAATCCCCCGTTTTCTGGAGTTTGTGCTGATTGAAATATTGATCAACCGATTGTTTCAGATCAGTGTAAAACGCGGTGTTTTTTTTGTTGAAGGTAACTTTTGCCATGGATTATTATAAATAATTCGCTGTATATCAATGGTTTAAAAAGGGATATCTTATTAAATGTACATCAATTAAAACACTTGTTCTGTTAAACTGCTGAACTCACTTCTTTTTAGGAATCTTATCGCGCAACAGTTGCCGAACTTCCTGGATAGCCGTGATGTCATCAAATGCATCTTTCGGAACCAGGAAAAATGCCCGGGGATCAAAATATAGATGAAAGAAATAGGGCGTTTCAATGAAATGAGAAAAACTGCTCCAGTTCCAGGCTTTTTGTCCGCGCTCGGTTTCCAGGGTCACATCCTGCTCGTCGAAATGCATCCTGAATTCATCCCTGAAGGTTTGTGACCGCTTATAGATACCGGCTGGCAATATTCTCCAGAATACAAGCATCAAAATAAACCACAACAGGGAAAAAAAGAAAAACGACAGGGGTTGAATGATCTTGAAATAAAGCAATACCGCTGATGCTATGGCAAAAACATTTACAAAGATCAACAGAATCTTTATCTCGGGCCGGTTGAGAAAATGATAGCGCAGCGCCTGAATTACCTGCTTTTTATTGTAACCAAAGAAAACCGTCATCAGCAAATGTTAGGGAGTTTCGGAATTGATTGAACTATAATAATATAATTTTATTACGGATTATCGGGCGTATTTAAGGGCTTTTTCTTCTACATTCCATTCTGCCAGCTTATTGCCCTTAATTCCTGTAAAAACTACAGATAATACCCTGCTACCACGTTTACCGCTAACGGATACTTTAGCGTAATTCTGTTCAGAAACGAGGGTTTCCGGAACCCGTGCGGGATTATCCTTTTCCGGACCGGAAGGACGACTCACCCCGGAAGTCAGGGGAGAAGCGGTAATATCATACAAGGTATAGCCATTCTTCCGGGCATGACTGATCACCTCACTGTGATGCCGGTCGCCCGACAAAAATACCACGCCCTCAATGCGCTCCTGGTCAAGGAAATGCATCAGTTCATGGTATTCCGCAGGAAAATGCCGTAAACAGTCATAAGGCGACATCGGATTGAGCACCTGGCTGCCCGTAACAATCAACTTAAACGGGGCATTGCTCTGCGCCAGCGCATTTTTCAGCCATTCCATCTGCTCCTTGCCAAACATATGCTTTGCGGCATTAGGTTTCCCATCCAGTGAATCGGCCAGTTCATCCGCCGACCGGAAATAGCGCGCATCAAGCAGAAAGAAATCCGCATCGCCATAGGTAAACTGGGTATAAACGCCCTGGCCATTCTGTCCAAAAGAAGGATTTCCCCAGTAATTCATAAACACCTTCCGACTCTCTTCTTTTAAGGCATAGGCTTTATTGGCGTTGTTTGGTCCGTAATCGTGGTCATCCCAGATGGCATAATGCGGCATCTTCCTCAGCAACTCCTGTAGAATGGGGAAGGATCTGTCTCGACTGGCCCGGTACCAAAGACCCCAGTTGCTGTAATAATCCACCTCCCGCAAATACCAGTTATCGCCAAGCCATACCATAAAGGCAGCGTCTTCACCGGCCATAGTCCTGAATATGGAAGAATCTTTCCCATAAGGCGTTCCCGGACGATCATATTCCGCTTCATTCAGGTAACTGCAACTACCGGCGAGGAAACTGAAGTCGGGTACAGGTTTGCGGTATTGCCAGAGTTCTTTGGTGGTGAAGGATCCGCTGACAGCGGCAGGTTTTCGGCTATGGCTTCCCGTTGCCAATGTATAGGAATAGGTTGTATTAATATCTAACCCGCCCAGTTCAAACTTAACCGGAGCAAAAGGTTGTGAAGCATCAGTGCGCTGCTCCACTTTGCTGAACCGCGATTGGGATCCGTCCTTCCAGTACCAGAGTGTTAGGGTTTCACCCGGTGTAACTTCAGCCCATATCACGGCGGTGCGAAGTTCAACCTGTCCAAGCATTGGCCCGCTGACGAGCCCGTTTTGTGCAAGTAAAAGACCTGCTGGCAGAAGCAGCAGACAAAGCAGGATCCGGAGATGATTCATGATTCAGGTTTGATCGCAAAATACTGAAAAGCCAAAAGCATATGGTGAAATCATTTCATTAAAAAGCAATGAAACCCACAATACAGGTTGCAGCAAATTTAGTTAGTGCAGGAAGGAGGACTATAAACAGAAAAATCCACCATAAAGGTGGATTCTTCTCGTACTTATTGAGCAGGTTTTAACTGCAACCCATACTGTTTCCGCAATTGAGGCATTTATAGCAGGTTCCGCTGCGTATGGTAATATGACCGCAGGTATTACAGGCCGGCGCATCGCTTTGCATACTTTTCGCCGCGGCATTTATGCCATCTATCCCTTTACCATCGCGATTGGCCATAACAGCAGGGCGGGTTTTGGCCTGGCCTGCCGGTTTGGGAGCGGAAGAGGCGACTATGCGTACATCACTCAGCGCGGGCGTTTTTTTTTCCGTGCCGGCAGGAGCGATTTCTTCATCCCATGCGTCGTTCCCGGTATTCATCACCTCTGGTTTATCCAGTACATGCACCAGATCGGTACGACCCAGGTATTCATAGGCCAGCGCCCGGAAGATAAAGTCTACAATGGATGTAGTGCTTTTGATATTCGGGTGCTCGACCATACCGGAGGGTTCGAAACGGGTGAAGACGAACTTCTCCACAAATTCTTCCAGCGGAACTCCGTATTGCAAACCGATCGACACAGAAATCGCGAAACAGTTGAGCATACTACGCATGGTAGCGCCCTCTTTCGCCATATCAATGAAGATCTCCCCTACAGTCTGGTCGTTGTATTCACCGGTTCTTAAGAAGATCGCCTGGCCATTGATTTTCGCTTTTTGAGTGAATCCGCGACGTTTCGCAGGCAATGTGCGGCGCTCTACTATGGTGGCCAGTTTTCGTTTCAGTTTGGTATCCGGCGATGCCTGTACCCTTTTCTGTACTTCTTCCAGCAGTTCATCTACCGTAAGTTTCCCAAGGTCAACGATATTCGATATTTCCGCGGTTTCTTCTTCCTGTTCCGGCTCAGTGCTTTTCTTTTTCTTATCGCTTTTATTGCTCAGAGGCTGAGAAAGTTTCGACCCGTCGCGGTAGAGCGCACAGGCTTTAAGGCCCAGTTCCCAGCTCAGCATATACGCGTCAGCGATTTCTTCAACAGCCGCTTCATTGGGGAGGTTGATGGTTTTGGAAATGGCTCCGCTGATGAACGGCTGCGCTGCGCCCATCATCCGGATATGTCCGTGAGCATGAATATAGCGCTGACCTTTATTTCCACATTTATTAGCACAGTCAAAAACAGGCAGGTGTTCCGGCTTTAGCAGGGGTGCACCCTCCACGGTCATGGTTCCGCAAACATAATCATTGGCCCGCTCAATTTCGTCGGCGCTGAAACCAAGCGCTTCCAGCAGGCTCCATTCAAAATTGTAGTATTGTTCGGGTTTGAATCCAAGGCGTTGCAGACACTCTTCTCCTAACGTATATACATTGAATACGAAGCCGATCTCAAAAGCTGTTCCTACAGCCGCATCCAGTTTTTTGATCTCATCGGCGATAAATCCTTTCTCACTGAGTGTCTGGTGGTTTATGGCCGGTGCGCCGGCAAAGGTTCCGGAACCCACCGCATAACGGATGATAGCCTCTGCTTCTTTAGGTGAATAGCCCAAATTTTTCAACGCGGCTGGCACCGATTGGTTGATAATCTTGAAATAACCGCCTCCGCTGAGTTTCTTGAATTTAACCAGGGCGAAATCGGGTTCAACGCCGGTGGTGTCGCAATCCATTACCAGTCCGATGGTTCCGGTTGGAGCGATAACAGTTGCCTGCGCATTGCGGTAACCGAATTTTTCTCCCAACTGAACGGCATCATCCCAGGCTTTGGTAGCCGCCGATAAAAGATAGTCGGGGCAATACCGGGCTTTGATACCCTGGGGTTTGATCTCCAGTCCTTCATATTCATCGGCATCATAAGCTGCCAGGCGGTGATTGCGCATCACCCGCAGCATGGATTCTTTATTTTCTTCATAACGCGGAAATGCTCCCATCACCTCCGCCAGTTCAGCGGAAGTTTTATAGGCTGTACCGGTCATAATTGCCGTGATGGCACCGGCTATGCCCCGAGCTTCCTCACTGTCGTAGGGAATACCCATAACCATCAGCATGGAGCCAAGGTTGGCATAACCCAGGCCCAGCGTACGGTAGTCGTAGGAAAGCTGCGCAACTTCTTTGGATGGAAACTGTGCCATCAGTACCGATACTTCCAGTACGGTGGTCCAGAGCCGGCAGGTATACTGAAAACCTTCCACATCAAAACTGTTGTCGGATTCATTAAAGAACCGGCGAAGGTTGACGGATGCCAGGTTACAAGCTGTATTGTCGAGGAACATGTACTCACTGCAGGGGTTGGATGCCCGGATGGGTCCTCCCGCAGGACAGGTATGCCATTCATTGATCGTAGTATCGTATTGTGTTCCGGGATCGGCACAACGCCAGGCCGCATGGGCGATCTGATTCCAGACTTCTGTGGCCGGAATGCGTTTCATCACCTTTCCGTCGGTACGGGCTTTCAGTTCCCAGTCTTCGCCATTCTTCAAACGGGCAAAGAATTCGTTGGGAATCCTTACAGAATTGTTGGAATTCTGTCCGGATACGGTTTTATATGCTTCTCCTTCATAATCGCTGGCATAACCCGCGGCAATCAGGGCAGCCACTTTCTTTTCTTCCTCCATCTTCCAGTTGATGAAACTCATCACTTCGGGATGGTCGAGATCGAGACAAACCATCTTGGCGGCGCGACGTGTGGTACCTCCGCTTTTTATAGCGCCGGCCGCCCGGTCGCCAATTTTGAGGAAACTCATCAACCCGCTGGAAGTTCCGCCTCCGCTGAGCCGCTCGCCTTCGCCGCGGATATTCGAAAAGTTGGTTCCCACCCCGGAACCATATTTAAAGATCCTGGCCTCCCTTACCCAAAGATCCATGATACCACCCTCACCCACCAGGTCATCGTCCACACTTAAAATAAAGCAGGCATGGGGCTGGGGACGCTCGTAGGCGGAAGTTGATTTTTTCAACTGCCCGTCAAGCTGATCCACATAGTAATGTCCCTGCGGTTTGCCTTTGATTCCGTAGGATTCATGTAAGCCGGTATTGAACCACTGCGGACTGTTGGGAACACAGGCCTGGTTCAGGATACTGTAGACC
>JAEYRC010000288.1 GCA_023409675.1 Bacteroidota bacterium | reverse complement strand
CATTAATTCCCAGAAGGTCAATATCCGGACATTTTGTTTTGATGAGGCTTACCAGGTCTTTATTAACCCCTGCAAGTATTGTTGCAACCGGATGCATTTTATCTTCTTCATGAATCATGCGGGCGATATCGTTTACGGCATCCCATACAGCCGTATTACTGTAATGCAGGTTGAGTTCATTGCCAATGCCCCAGGCCAGCAGAGCAGGATGATCTTTAAATTTCCGCACTTCCTGACGCAGTCCGTCGAGTTGCTTTTTAACCGCAGCTTTATCGTTATAATCAAATCCATGGCGTTCGCTGCCAACATGCAAACCGAGCAATACAGTTAAACCATTTCTGTGGGCGGAATCAAGAATCTGCTCAGCACCCCTTGTACTCCAGGTGCGCATAGAATTTCCTCCATAGGAAGCCAGCCTGCTGGCATGACTACCACCTCCTGCTCCAAGGATATAATAGGGCGATCCTCCACGCATCAACTGATAACCAGAATCATGTTTGATCAGTTCAACTTTAACCGGCTGCTTTTGTGCAGTAACTATGGAAACCAATGCGATCAGCAAAATCTGTAGCAGCGATAATTTTTTAATCATAAAATACGTGTTATATGAAGTGAATGATGCTTATTGATAAACCCGGATATAATCTACAATTAAACGTTGGGGAAAGTTGGTCGACTGATCCGGCGCTCCCGGCCAGTTCCCTCCTACGGCCAGGTTCATTACGAAATAAAAAGCTTCATTGAAGGGATAAGTTGCCGTACCGATATCGTTTTTATTCACAGTTGAATAGAGACTACCATCGATGTACCAGCGAATTTCATCCTCTTCCCATTCCAGTGAATAAACATGAAACTCATTCTGCACTCCGCCTTCAATTCGTTTAGATCGGCTAATTGTTGTACTTCCCGGTCCGGGACCATAGTGAACAGTACCATGAACAATTTCCG
This sequence comes from Bacteroidota bacterium, assembly GCA_023409675.1. Lineage (GTDB taxonomy): Bacteria > Bacteroidota > Bacteroidia > Chitinophagales > Chitinophagaceae > Flavitalea. Next base: position 13,597 of record JAEYRC010000288.1, on the reverse strand, counting down.
GTTCACTTCCAATCAGTTCCATTATATCAATTTCCCCGCTTGTCGGCCAGCTCCCCAGGGCATTGGGTTCCGGAAGCATCCATAACGCCGGCCATATCCCCTTGCCCGAAGGCAATGACGCCCGAATGTCTATTCTTCCAAACCGGAAAGATTTTTTGCCCGCGGTTTTAATCCGGGCTGAAGTATAGTTTTTTCCGGAATACACTTCCTGCCGGGCTTCGATGATCATTTTTCCGTCCTGGAAATAAAGGTTATCCCGACTGTTGGTATAGTACTGCAGTTCATTGTTTCCCCAGCCACACAATTGCGGACAGCCGTCGCCAATTTCATAGGTCCAGGAAGCGGCATCCAGCACATTTCCATCAAATTCATCATTCCACTGCAGGGTATATCCTGCATAATGATCCGGCGCTTCGTAGCCGCCTTGTGGAATGAATATTTTCGCATCATCATTTTTAATGGTGATAATTGCCTGTGCTTTTACAATAAAGCCATTTTCAGCTCCGGATAAACGCACAGTAAAATTTTTATCCTCTTCCCGCCACGCATTACCCATTAGCTGAACAGCGAAGGTCTTTTTCTGTACACCGGGCATAATAACGAGCTGTTCATTTACAAGTCCAGTATAATCCTTACCCGCTTTTGCCGAGCCATCCACAGTATTCACCATAACCTTAACTTCTCTGGATGAAGCGTTGCTGAGCAAAACTTCCAGTTGAACAACATTTAAACCATTCCCTTCCATAACCGTTGTATCGCGGATACTGATCTGCGCAGGGGCTTCATTAGCATTCTCCTCTTTTTCGCAGGATACCAGTATTATAATAAGAATCAGGAGCGACAGTTTTTTCATTCGGTTATTTATTGCTGTTAGGTACTATAACCAGCGCACGGTTATTATTTCTGGATGCAATCAACTTATTACCGTTAGCGGTTTTTAATTCCACCAAATCCCGTACATCTCCCGGTATAAGCAAACCGGATTGCTTCCGGTTTACTGGTTTGAAGTTTCCTTTGCCATCTCCTTTCAGCAGGGTGCCAAGTTGCGCATCTGATCGCCCCTGTTGAACCCTGAACGGATAAAAATTTCCGGCCAGAAGAATATCTTCCAAACCATCACCATCAAAATCACGATAAAGAATTCCCTGTGTCATACTGAACTGGGCCTCGAGCGGAAGTGGTTTCAGTTCCAGTACTCCATTATTATTGATCAGCAGTGACGACCTGGTTTCATACACATAGAGTTTACGGGCCTTTTGAAGCTGTTCCGGCGTAAGGATATCCTCAATCGTAGCGTTAGCGTAATCCTTGTATTTCAAAAACTTTTTATTGAGGGTAGGCATTTGTTCTATCAGTTCATCCCTCGAATTGAATGGCCAGCTTTTGCCTTTTATATACCAGGTAAGAATAGGGTCATTTTTTCCATCACCATTAAAATCACCGCTGTAGGTGATCAGCGGTTCTTCAGGAGAAGTTTTGAACTGGGTGTTTGTGCCCATGTTACCCAATATGAAATCCATATCACCGTCACCATCAATATCCGCGGGAACGATTTTACACCACCAGCCATCTGTTTTACCGGATACCATTTTTTCACTGATATCTTCCAGCTTCCGGCCCTGGTTATTTTTAAACAATTTCAGGGGCATCCAGTCACCGGCAACCAGCAAATCTTCAAAGCCATCTCCATCGGTATCCGCCCAGGCGGCAGCGGTCACCATACCCATAGTACTCCATCCTTCATTTGCTATTTCATGGGTGATGTCGGTGAATTTTATTCCGCCATCAGCACTAAAGTCATTGCGTAAAAACACTGAACGGCCCGCATCGGGATACCTGCCGGGAATGGTCCGGCCACCGATAAAGAGATCAGGATCCCCATCCTTATCATAATCCGCCACGGCAATACATCCACTACTGTTATACAACCCGGGGAGTCCGGTCATTTGACGTTTGAAATTTCCTTTTCCATCGTTAAGGTATAAGCGATCTTCCAGCCCACGTACGCCATCGGTCCATTCATTTCCGCCGCTAACAACATACAAATCGGCATCGCCATCCTTATCGGCATCGAAGAAGGCGGCTGCTACATCTTCATAGATCGCATCACTTCCAAAGGTCTGAGAAGAACTTCTCAAAAATTTTCCATTCGCCTGTTGAATATAGAGGGCTCCGCTGTTTTCCGCGGCACCACCAATATAAAAATCGTCGAGGCCATCGCCATTCACATCCGCAGTGGCCATTTTCGGCCCCTGGCGCGACAGGTCATAGGGCAGCAGCAATTGAAATTTTATATCGACATACTCATTTTCGCGGTGCATAAAATCTATGCCTGATGCTGTACTGTCGATGGCAAATAATTTAGGTGAACTGGTGGGCTGGTTGGGATGATACACCGCATCGCTTTTGGAAATCCTGATCAACTGATTGGCCGCCACCGACGACAGGCGGGTAACGGAATCCTTTGTCCAGTATACCTCCACATTGTTCACCACGCTATCTTTTCCAAGGCCAAAATGCAGGACCATATCAACCGATGACTGATAACCACGAACATTATACATTTCCTGAAGCTGCGCTCCGGATTCGGAATACAGGATTACTTTCGCGCCAAGACCAAAACGATTTTTTTGGTCGCCTTCCAGACTGATCCGCAGGTAATTCGCTTCCGGTGACTGCTGTTCTGTCTTGTTATTGCGGTATACCCATACCGGATCATTGTTATTGCAAACTATAAGGTCAAGGTCGCCATCATTGTCGAGGTCGGCATAGGCAGATCCGCTGCTGATCGCCAGATCATCAAGACCCCAGTTGGCGGATTCGTCTGTAAAGGTGAGATCTCTGTTATTGCGGTAAATATAATTGGGGATTTTGGTTGACGGCATCTTCCGGATCAGGTCGAAGAGAGGCATATTCTTCTGATAATTTTCCCGGGTGGATACGTCTTTTCCCTGGCGGGCAGCCTCAGCAAAAGCAGCCGCCACATCGTATTTTATAAAATCGAGACTGGTATAATCGCGCAGGTAACCATTCGAAACAAACACATCCTTCCAACCGTCATTATCAAAGTCTGCAAATAAAGGCGCCCAACTCCAGTCAGTCGCATGTACTCCGGCGAGCTGTCCGATTTCACTAAAAACCGGCAAACCATCTGCATTATAGCCCTGGTGCAGTTGCAGCACATTGCGGCTATTCTGATGACCATACCCACTATCGACCATCAGGTTATACTTATCGTACTCATCGGCACCCTGAAGAATTTTTTTCCTATAGTTCGTTTCGGGCAACATATCCAGAGCCAACACATCCGGAAGTAAATCATTATTGTAGTCGGCAATATCGACACCCATTGTAGAACGGCTCATATGAGCAAAAATCTCTTTACAGACTTCATTGAAGGTACCGTCGCCATTATTTAGGTAGACAAAATCCTGTTCATGAAAATCATTGCTAACAAACACATCGGGCCATCCATCATCATTCAGGTCACTAACGCAGATGCCCAGGCCAAAGTTTATACCGCTGCCATAGATGCCTGCTTCTGTAGAAATGTCGGTGAATTTCCCTTCATCATTGCGGTACAGGCGGTTCCCAAATTTGGGATGCCGGAGATTGCGCAATTTGGTGGTATTGAAAAAAGGAGAATAGAATCCATCGGCATGATTCAGCAAAAACATATCCAGGTCGCCATCGAGGTCCATATCAAAAAAAGCCGCCTGGCTGGTATAGGTGCCTGCCGCATCTACCCCATAGGCTACGGCTTCTTCCGAAAAAACAGGATTGCCCTCCGCATCATTTCCATTGTTGATGAAAAGCTGGTTTGCCCGATCTTCATCAGTACCGAAGGCCGAATAACATACATAGATATCCAACCTGCCATCGCCATTGATATCGACCACACTTGCGCCGGTTCTCCAGGCATCCTTTCCACCCACACCGGCAATGGTAGTGATATCGCTGAACTTCATTTCTCCCCGGTTGAGAAATAATCGACTGGGAGTTTGATTTCCGGTAAAGAAGAGGTCTGTCAGACCATCATTATTGAAATCGCCTACCGCAACCCCATTTCCATTATAATAATACTCATAGGTGAGTACATTATGATCGGTGTTTTCAGTGATCTGATTCAGAAATTCGATCCCCGTCTCGCCCGATCCGAGTTTGGTAAACAATTTCTCATCCTCTCCGCAGGAAAGAATGAAAAAGGGAATACAGGCAATCAGTAAAAGGAATTGTTTCTTCATATCGCTTAAACATCGGTAAAAAAATAATGTGCAGGAAAAGCTCCTGCACATTATGATAGTGAATCCGTTTAGTAACCGGGGTTCTGTTCCAGCAACGGATTTCTGTCAATCTCCGACTGCGGTATCGGTAGCAGGTTATGAAATTCTTTATAATCGCGGTTTTCCCATACAGGATAATTAAACACCAACTGGTCATTCGGCAATTTGGTGATCTGAACTTTACGAATGGGCTGGGCGAAATACGTCATTCCCAGTTTCCATCGCCTTACATCGAAGAAGCGATGTTCTTCGAAGGAGAGTTCCACCCTGCGCTCATTGCGAATGCGTTCGCGGAGCGCTTCCTTACTTAGTCCGGAAAGAGGTGGCTGACCGGAGCGCTGGCGAACCAGGTTGATGGCATTATACACGGATTGGTCGGGACCAGAGGCTTCATTTTTTGCCTCCGCGTAATTCAGCAGCACTTCCGCGTAGCGGATAAAGATCCAGTCGTTGTCACCACCACCGGCAGCGCCATATTTGGTGGTATCGACCATTTTCAGCAGGCCATAGCCGGTTTTGGAACTGTCGAAACGGGAAGCGTTATTGGTGTTGCCGCCCCGGAAGGTTTCGATAATAATTCCATCCATATAACGGGAACCGTTATGGAGAACCGATTTGCTCAGCCGGCTGTCGCGGTTGCTGTAGGGATCCTGGTCATCGTATCCTGAAGACGGATCCGTAATCGGAAGACCATTCTCCATTTCGTAGGCATCCACCAGGTTTTGGGTAGGTGCGAATCCACCCCATGCGCCTCCATCAGAAAGACCGGGAACACTCATATACCACTTAACACGGGCGCCATCGCTGGGGTTGATATTCGGGTTTTGAAATTTGCGCGCGAAAATGATCTCGCGGTTTCCAACTTTATCAATGAAGGTTTTGTAATAATCGGGATGCAGGTCGTAGTCGCCGGTACCGTCAGGTGTACCATAAGCCATGGCCTCCTGTGCGGCATTCGCCGCTTCCTGCCAGAGGGCAGAATTATCGGCTGAATGCAGCGGGCTTGCTCGATACAGCAGGGTTCTTGCTTTGAGTGCCAGTGCAGCCACTTTAGTAGCTCTTCCCAGTTCTGAGGGCGGATAATTCACCGGAAGTACGGCAGCAGCTTCATCGCAATCTTTTATAATCTGGGCGACACATTCTTCATAGGTATTCCGGGGAATGATCGCTTCATCCGGCGTTCCGGCAGTCAGCATCAGGGGTACCCCTCCGAAACATTTAACCAGTTCCTGGTAGCAGAAAGCGCGGAGGAATTTAGCTTCCGCCTTATAACGTTCTTTAAGCGCATCATCACCAGGCGTATTATCAATATTGTCCAGCAGTACATTGGCTTTACGGATCACCCCGTAGTTCTGAAACCAGATGTCTTCCACATAGGCCCAGGTGGGTGTAAGGGTTCCCTGGTTCAGTCCATGGGTGGATGCCGCGAGGTTATTAGCCTCCGCATCATCGGAAGCCATGGCAAAGGCACTCATACCCCTTGACCAGCCTGCATCAGCAGGATTCTGATCGCGGCGGGCGAATCCATTGGGAAGTGTTCCGTAGATATTATTCATGAACCGGTTAACAAATGCCAGATCGGTAAACACGGTGGCATCAGAGAGCGCATCTGACGGCGTGATATCCAACAGATCCCTTTTACAGGACCCCGCGAATGTGGCGAGGATCAGTAGTCCGGCGATCCATTTGAATTTATGTGCAATCATATTATCGTTTTAGAATGTTATTGTTCGGTTATACAAGATCGTTAAAACTGAAGATTTACGCCTACGTTCAGGATAACCTGTACCGGATAGTACCATCCGGAGGCATTGGTGTTTTCAGGATCAACATTTTTAATATTGGTAAAGGTTAGCAGGTTCTGACCATTGGCATACAGCCGCAATTGATTGGCACCCACTTTTTGCAGAATATCGGGTCGGAAGGTATAGGCCAGTTCCAGACTTTTCAGGCGGAGATATGATGCATCATAAATCCAGAAACTATTTCCACCCATACCATAAGGCGGCGCCTGTGGAATCTGGTAGTTGTTTGTGGTGGCAGAAGCGTTTGTAGATAAACGTGGGTAGCTTGCTCCCGGATTATCCGGTGTCCAGCGGTCGAGCCATTCTGCTGTAACCCGTCCTCCGTTAAAGAAGGCGAAACCGGCATTATTGGTTAGTTGCATATTGGTTTTACCCGCGCCCTGGAAGAGGAAATTCAGTTCAAATCCTTTGAAGCTGAGGCCTCCGGAGAGACCATAAACAAGCTGCGGAACAGGACCTCCTGCAAGCCACTGGCGATCATCTTCATTAATGGCGCCATCATTGTTCACATCTTCATACATGATATCACCAAGCGAATAAGGGAACTGGGTGGTTTTATTGTAATCCTGCAGTGTTTTCTCATCGCGGATTATGCCGATGGCTTTATAGCCGAAATATGATCCGATAGGACGGCCGGCCACCTTAAACAGATCCGGAACATTCTCTGCCTGCGCGGCATATATGATCTTGTTTTGCGTATAGGTTATATTACCGCTAAGGGTATAAGAGAAATCATTATTGATACGTTTGAAATGCGTAATCATAATTTCCACACCACGGTTTTCGGTTTCACCGATATTTTCTGCCGGAAGGGGACCGCCGTAGGAAGCAGGTATCTGTGCTGAACGGGTAGCCAGGATATCCGTTCTCTTCTCCATGAAGAAATCCAGATCGATGTTAAAGAGACCCTGCCAAAGCCGCGCTTCCAGGCCGATATCTGTTTTGGTGGATTTTTCCCAGCTTACCAGCGGGTTGGATGCCGTAGGATTTAGTCCGGGTACAATTGAACCTCCAAAAGCATAATTGAACGGCACAGAATTATAGCGGGCAAAATAGCCAAAGCGGGTAGGAATATTATCACTGCCCAGTTTACCCCAGGAACCCCTGATTTTCAGGTAATCCAGTACACCGCTCACACCGTCCATAAAATCTTCATTGGTCATCACCCAGCCAACAGAAAACGCGGGGAAATAACCTGTCCGCACATCAGGAGCAAAGTTTTCTGATTCATCCCGGCGCAGACTTGCCTGGAAAAGGTATTTATTATCAAAGGCATAGTTTATTCTTCCGGCCACACTGCGCAATGCTGTACGGTCTACAGAACCCTGTATCACTTCGGTGATGTCACCACCCGCGTTGGTGGCAGGCCCCTGATCCAGAATATCAAAAACCGAAAATTCATATCCAGAACGGGCGGCAAAAAGGCGATTGAAAGGCGATTCCTTCTGAATCGCGAGTACAAGCGCCGAAACACTGTGCTTTCCGAAAGTCTGGTCATAATTCAGGTGTGCCTGTAATTCTGTGGCTTTTGTCTGATAAAATTCTTCCTGGAGACTGGGATTCTGATAGGCTGAGCGGTCGTATTCACCGGTACCGGGATTAGCCGTATATACATATACGTTATCACTCCAGGCTTTGCGGAAGGTCATGTTCTTATCGTAAGCCAGCACTCCTTTGATGGAAAGTCCGGGAACAAAGGGAATCTGTTGTTCTATCTGGAAATTGGTCAGTAATACGTTACCCTCGTTACGGTTATAACCCGCTGCCGGATCGATCGAACGCAGTGTATTTACATAAGATCCTACCTGGGCATAGCCCACACCGGGATAGTATGCCGGAATTGTTGGCGGGTTGCGGGTAGTATGCTCAAAAATTCCGGAAATGCCGGTTGTTGGAGCAGTACGATTTTCGAGGCGACCGGAGATATCAATGGAAACGCGGGTGCTGTTGGTAACCTGCATATCCAGGTTGGTGCGCACGTTGTAGCGTTTGAAATTCAGGGAAGAATACAAACCATCCTGATCGAGGTAACCCAGAGAAGCAAAATACCGTACCCTGTCGGTTCCTCCTGAGAACGACAGGTTATGCTGCATCTGGGGCGCCGTACCACCAAGAACCAGTCGTTGCCAGTCGGTGTTAGGAAACAATACCGGATCGCTTCCACTGCGGAATTGCTCCAGTTCCTCATTGGTGTACGCGATATCCAGTCCATCATTCAGCAACGCTTCATTAAAAAGTGTGGCATATTCATATGAACCCAGGTTGTCATTGAATCGGGTAACCCGCTGATTGGCATAATTAAATGAATAAGTTGCGGAAATTTTACCAGCCTTACCTCTTTTGGTGGTTACCAGCACCACCCCGTTTGCGCCCTTCACACCGAAGATGGCGGCAGAGGAAGCATCTTTCAGCACGCTTACCGATTCAATTTCATTTGGATCGAGCTGAGAAAAATCGCGCTGGTCGCGCACAATTCCATCCACCACAAAAAGCGGCTGCATGGAACCGGCGAAGGTTGAATTTCCGCGGATATAGATTGCTGCGGCATCCGCACCGGGTTCTCCCGATGCCTGTTTGCTGATCACCCCGGGAACACGACCCTGCAGCGAATTACTCATATCGGCAACAGGATTTTGTAAAAGTTCCTTTGAGTTAATGGTGCTGATGGCTCCGGTAACATTGGTACGGCGCTGACGGCCATAACCTACCACCACCACTTCATCGAGTGAGGATGCTGATTCAAGCGTTATATTCATTTCCACACCCGCCTGGGCGATAACTTCTTTTTCGGTAAGGCCGGTATAGGAGATGATGAGTGCTGTACCTGCCGGAACGTTTATGCTGAAGCGTCCATCTTCATCGGTGGTAGTGGCATTGGTTGTTCCCTTTTGCAGCACGGAAGCTCCTGCGAGCGGTTCATTGGTCAACAGGTTGGTTACCCGCCCCCTGATAACCGGGTCCTGACCGGAAACCGGCAGACTGAACCAGAGCAGGGCAAGTAAGCTGAGCAGGATGGGCATTTTTATTTTCATAAGCAATTTTTAGATCGTGATCATTCGTTTGGTGGTTACTGGGCAATGAATTTAAACTGGTGAACCGTTTGGTCGGTGGTTCCGGACCGAAGTTCCATTTCAGTATCGGAGATGGAAATAATCCGGTAGTTGTTGGATGAAACATCCGTTACACCGATGAATCGGTCGGGTACCGCCATGGAGGGTAACGTGATGGTGGCAATACCTGCGCCATTTACTGCTGTGCTGAAGGTAAAGGGCTGATCGGTATAGGATCGATCAGCAGAACAGCTGTAATTCGGTGCGATATTTCCCGCGTTGAAAGTCGAGCCGTTTGCATTATAGTTCAGCAGGAAACGGTTCGTGGCATTATCAAAACGGAAAGTATACACATCGTCTTCCTGGCAATCGGCCAGGGCACCTCCGCCAAAATACAGCCAGGGTTGCGCTTCTGTCCCAACAATAATAGCATTTGCCCCGGGGGCGTTATTCAGTCTCCAGCTTTTAGCGGTTAATTTTTGAAAGATGTCATTGGTCAGAATCGGTGTGAGGTCGTCCTGATCAACGGTAATGGTCTGTACCGATTCTCCATATCCCCCGCGACCGAACGCCCTGAGCGTTACATCATAGGTTCCTTTAAGCAGAAAATAGGCAGTATCCACTGCACTTCCTTCTACAAAATCACCATCACCCTTATCCCATAAATACCGGAATGCATTCTGGGCGGTGCTGGTCAGCAGGTAGGTATTGGTACGACCCGGTACCGGTGTTACTGTAAAGGCTGCCTCAGGTTTTACCCCCAGCTCTCCATCATTTTTATCACAGGAACTCAACCCGGCAAGGAACAGGACAATTGCCCCAAAAGCCAGTAGTTTGAAACGGAAATTCTTCATAAGCAGCTAATAATTAGAATTGGTAAATGGTATTTGGAATGTTAGGTAGCAGGGCCAGATATTGAGGATGGCGAAGAAACTGCCGGTTGTATATCCGGAGATCGATTAGTAGCAGGAAATGATCATAAGTATCCCTAAGATATTTTTTCATATGCAATTTTTTGGCAATCCGCTAGGGTAAAATTCCTATTTTATTTCGCATTGGCCTAAAAAAACACTACATCAATACTACATCATCACCCTAAAAATGCTGGTTTTACGCAATTTTTACCCCTACATTTCTACATCATCAAAAAAATATTACTTTCACAACCTGTTCATGATAAAAACCGCATTCCTCATATTATTACTTATGCTGAGCCTAGGGTTGAATGCTCAGCATACGACCGGATTACCGGTTATCGTCAATTATGATAAGGCACAATATCAGGCCGGCACCCAAAACTGGAATGTGCTACAGGCGGCCAACGGTATTGTCTACTTTGCTAATAATGAAGGAGTTTTGAGTTTCGATGGAACCAACTGGCAATTGTTTGCCCTTCCCAACAAAACCATTGTCCGTTCACTATTGATAGCCTCCGATAATAGAATATACGCAGGAGGACAGGATGAGGTTGGTTTTTTTTCACCGGATGCCCAGGGGGTGCTGCAGTTTACCTCTTTAAAATCCCTTATTCCGCCTTCCCACCGGGCCTTTAATGATATCTGGCAGATACGACAGGCCGGGGATGAGCTGTTTTTTCGCGCTACTGATAAGATTTTCCGGCTGTCAAACCAGGTTATTGATGTATTTCCCGCCCCGAAAGAATGGGTTTTTATGGAGGTGGTCAACGGGCGATTGCTGGTTCAGGATCAGCAGGAGGGACCACTGCAGTTTTCGCAGGGCACATGGAACCGGTATATGGCACCCGGTATGTTTCCACAGGGCGCTACCATCACATCCATGACGGAACTGGGGGGTGATAGTATGCTGGTTACAACCTGGAAACATGGTCTGTTCATGCTGAAGGGGCAGTCACTCTTCCCGTTTACCTTAAAAACTGCGGGACTGAACAGTTCTTATTCCTCCTCTGTTCGCATTGATGAAGAAACCATCGCGCTGGGAACCAACAATGCCGGGTGTTTCGTCATTGATAAAACAGGAAATATTATTCAGCAGTTTTCCCGCAAATCGGGTATACAGAACAACAGTGTCATTACCCTGTTTGCCGATCGGAACCGCAACCTCTGGCTCGGACTGGAGAATGGCATTGATTTCATCGCTTTCAACAATGCCGTCAGGCATATTAATCCTGAATCTATCGGGGAAGGAACGGGATATGCAGCTGTTGTTCATCAGAATACGCTGTATTTCGGATTGTCAAATGGAGTTTTCCGCCTGCCGTTAAAGCCTATAGAAGACCTGAGCTACAGCACCGGCTCGTTCAGCCTGTTGCCCAAAACCGCCGGCCAGATCTGGGGAATGTCGGTGGTTAATGATGAAGTACTTATTGGCAGCCATGAAGGTGCCCTGCGGGCTACTGAAAAGGGTGCGGAACAGGTTTCAACGCTGGCCGGCTTTTGGAATTTCCTGCCGGTAGAAAACCGGTTTCCATCGCAAACCATCATGGGTGGGAATTACCAGGGCATTGAATTGTTCAGGTACAGCAATGGCAACCTGCAATCTGCCGGATTGATCAGTGACTTTCGCGAATCAGCGCGTTTTCTGGTTCATGATAACGAAAACAACATCTGGACTTCGCATCCTTACCGGGGCGTGTATAAAATCAGTGAGGGCGGGAAATCAAAATCGCGGCTGTTTACCGAAAAAGACGGACTTCCCGGCACCCTCAATAATCATGTTTATAAAGTCCGCAACCGGGTAGTTGTAGCCACCCCGCAGGGAATCTATGAATACGATAAGCCCTCCGACCGATTTGTATATTCCGAATATTTCAGGAACATTTTCGACCGCCTGAATATCCGTTACCTGCGGGAAGATCCTTCAGGGAATATCTGGTTCATCAGTGATAAGAAACTGGGGGTGGCCAGTCCGTCTGCCCGGGGAATGTCCATCATCTACCTTCCAGAACTGAATGACAAAATGGTGAGCGGTTTTGAACACATCTATCCCTACAATAAAAGCAATATTTTCCTGGGTGCTGAAAAGGGGTTTTACCATATCAATTTCGATAAATATAAAAAACAGAATCATCAGCTTGATGTACTTATACGCAGTGTAACAGCTTCAGGCAAGAGCGATAGCCTGCTATTCGGTGGCTATCACGGTGATGTAAATGATACCAGCACTCAAAAGAAACTGCTCTTTCCCGAAGTGCCTTATGGATTCAATAACTTCTCATTCGCGTATTCATCTATCCTTTTCGAGCAACAATCGAACCTGGAATACCGGTATTTTCTGGAGGGTTTTGATAAGAACTGGTCAGACTGGTCGAAACGTACCGGGAAAGATTATACGAACCTTCCCTATGGCAATTATGTGTTCCGGGTTCAGGCCAGGAATAATCCGGGGAATGAATCTCCGGAAACCACCTATAGCTTCCGGATACTGGCCCCCTGGTACAAGTCGAACATGGCTTATCTGGCCTATGGTATGCTCCTCGCCGCGGCGAGATACCTTCTTTACAAAAGCCAGCACAAAAGAATGATCCGGCAGCAGGTTCGTCACCAGGAAGAACAGAAACGCCTGCAGTACCTGCACCAGCTCGAACTGGAAAAGTCAGAGAAAAAAATCATGCAGTTGAAGAACGAAAAGCTGGAACGGGAAATCAATTTTAAAAATTCTGAACTGGCATCCACCGCCATGCACCTCGTACAGAAAGGAGAGTTTTTGTCGAAAATAAAAGCCGAATTGGTTCGGTTGAATAAGAGTCCGCAGAACCAGGAAGTGGTTACCGACCTTAAAAAGCTGATCCGTAATTTCAGTGAGGAAGAAAAAATTGATGAGGACTGGGAGCAGTTTGCTGTTCATTTCGATAAGTTCCACAGCGACTTCCTGGTTGCGCTGAAAGAGGCCTACCCTACCCTGACGCCGAATGAATTGAAACTCTGCGCCTACCTTAGGATGAACCTGTCGAGTAAGGAAATCGCTCAATTGATGAACATATCGGTACGGGGTATTGAAATCAGTCGCTACCGGCTTCGTAAAAAACTGAAGATCAGTACAGAAACAAACCTGTTTCAGTTCCTGCTCGATTTCCAGTCATAATAATTTCAACCCAATCAGCGCCGCGGACGGAAGTATCCATTTCCCGCTGAACCTTTATATCCTCCCCAACGGAGGGGCTGTTCCGGCCTAACGTTCAGCGACTGAAGTCCAATTAAAAGACCGAGTGGACGGGCAAGGTTAAATTCCACATCATGGTATTTAACGGCAGCATAAATCATTTCCATGCTGCCATCTCCATTGAGGTCGCCGATCCATGGGGTTGAAGCCAGGTTGGTGGCCGGAATAGAATCGCCCATACCGTATACCCTGCCCGATTTAAAATCAATTACCTGCGGAAAGCTGTAATAATGTTCATCAAACTGACGTCGCTTCAGGGCCGATTGATAAACGAGCACTTCATCGGTACCATCAGCGTTGAGGTCGATCGCTGTAGCGC
>JAEYRC010000218.1 GCA_023409675.1 Bacteroidota bacterium | reverse complement strand
TATCGCGCAAAATTTCTACCAGGCGAATGAGTTTATCTCCGGAATAGATATGCTGGATCTGCAATCCCAAACCAGAAAGCTTCAGGTATTCCCGCCAGCCGGGATGCAGGACGAGGGCCTGCGGCCGGTTAGTGGAATATTCAACTGAGAAGGGATCATCCATTTCAATACGGTAAACTGAATCCTTACTGAAATCGGTCTGAACAATGATCTCACCCGCTCCATAAAATTCATTCAGCTCATACCGGATACGGCCCAGGCTATCACTAACGGAAGTGTATAAACGAATGGGATTACCCGGAACAGTCAGGTAGGTCATAATCCCTGCGGCAGGTTGATTGCTGCGGTTATCGATCACTTTGCCAGAAGCAATATGGCCGTACGCTTCGCTTTCAAACCCTGCACCGGAGTTCAGCTTTTTATACCGAAAACTTCGCCATCCCTGCGTTAGCATCAGGTTATCGACCGCCTGTATGGTAGCAGGTGTTTCCGCGCTGAGGTAATAATCGGGTGATTCGATAAATCCGTTCAGCTCGCTGCCTAAAAAAAAGGAAGTCCGTATGTCAGCAGTTTCTGGCAGGTCCGCGTCATCTACCCGGTATACCGCCATCGATAACATTGCCGAATCGGGTTGCTGCAAAGCAGACAGCACAGCCTGTACTTGAACCTGCTCCCGGGCATTAAAGGTATTCTTTAAGGAATTTAAACTGATCGCCAACACGCTGCCGGGATGGCGAAACACCAAACGTTCTGCGAGTGGCAGTCCGGAAGCGGAATACAGGGTAATACGGTTCACCCCCGGTGCTAGTGACTTTTCCATAAGCCGGATAGCAGCTCTTCCGTTTTGCAGCGAAACCGCATGTTTGCTTAAGGTTTGTAATCCCGACTGTACCACCACCTGGGCTTCATGTGTGGATTGAAGCGAAGCGTGAATAGTAATCTGCCAGCTATCGGCACTTCTTTCCGCATAAAATGCATAGCCTGCTTTAGCCACCGGGCTAATCCTTTTTCTGATGGTTCTTCCACTTTCAAGATAAAGATGCGCGGTATAAACCTCATTGGGTGCCGGTGTGAAGACGACATTGCCCATCCCGAATTTGAATGTTTCCAGGGTAGTGACCGTATCACCAGTGGAGCTGATCAGATGGCCTCTTGCGCTGACACCACTACCTGCAGGGTTTGTAATTTTGAAGGCTACTCTGGAAGGGTATCCCGACAACAACACTCCACCTTCCGGAAAGAACTGAACATCGGCACTGTCTTCAGCTTTCAAATTTCCCTGATAGGGTTTCAGGGTATTGATGACTGTAAGCTGCTTTTCAAAATACCGCCCTGGGCCGTAATTTTTCATGTAAGCTGTATAGCAGCGCAGTAAATAATTTCCCGAAACCATATCCGCCGGCAACGGAAAGGATCCCCTGCCCCTTCCGGCCTCAAGCGCAATCTTTTGCTGAACAACCACTTTGTTGTGCTGATCGATCAGTTCAATATAACTTATCCGGTCGTCAGTATTAAGCATATGCCCCGGACCAGTAACCGAATAGATCGCGAACCACGCGAGTTCTCCAGCCAGGTATAGATTCCGGTCGGTATGTACATATATCTTCTTAACGAGGGAATCTTCGGTATCATTTCCCGCCCGTACAGAAAAACTCAGCAATACAACAACCAGCAGGAATACCAACCGGAGCGGGCTAACGTATAACAACAAACGCCTTTCGTGTATATTTACCATTTCAGCAACTAAAATTTATGGCCAGAAATCAGGCTTAACATTTGTACCGGTCAGCCGGCAGTCTACACATACCGGAGTTGTTCCCAATACGTGTGTGTACTGCTGGCCCGGCGGTATGAAATCGGGTAAGGTTGGAATGAGCTGCCCGCCTCCAAAGAAAAATTGCAGGCTGTCGAGACTAACCTTTTCTTCAAAACAATTGGCAAAGTAATGCCAGCCGGGCACCTCACTGTTATCTATAAATATCCGCTGACGACGAACCAGTCCGGCACTCAGGTACCCAATCACTATTTCATCCGGGTCATCAATATTGTGAATGTTGGAGACATTCAGCGATGGCTGAGGATCAAATATTGAACCGACCGATTCCGTATTCTTTTTAAGGATCTGCCAGTATTCGTAGGCTTCTTTCGTCAGGGCATACTGAAAAACTTCGATACTATATTTCACTGTAAGCTTTACTTCGCCATTCACTATCCGTGTTATCGGAAATTTGTGTACCCGATCCTGACCCAGGGCAAGGGTATTGGTAACGAGTATCTGCGAGGAGGGTCGTGTTTTCCAGCAATAGTAGATCTCATCAGAATTCCGGCGTTCGATCAACCTGAAATTCACATACTCCAGCCCTGAATAAAACGGCGAATGAAACTCCCAGGTTTCATTGAAATCCCACCGGTAATACCGGGTAGAATTGCCGGGATCATGGGTAGAAGCATGTATGGTTACCTTATCGGCATCCCTATCCCAACCAATGCTGTCGATCGGGGGAGAATCCACCACCGGAATGAAGTCCGAGGCATAACGCTTACCATCATCCGTAGTTATCAGCAGCCTGTATTTAAGGTTGCTGTTGAGCGGCAACCCAGGCGACCAATACCTGCCATTACCGGTTTCTGTCAGCGGATAGACTTCCTGTTGTTCACTTTCAACACTGACCAGCGCGCCGGTTTCCGGTACAAATTCGGCCGTATCGAGCAATTTAACGGATCGCGACAGCACGATGGTGGTAGCGGTATCCCCGCTGTTCAGAATGCCTTCCACCACCAGCAGGTTCTGGGTGGATGAATTTACGGGACTGATATAAGCTTCCCGGCAGGCAAAGAAAAGCAGCAGGAAAACGGTATATAACGGATAGGAATAGCGGTAGCGCATGATCAGAACCGGATATTAAAGTTTACAAAAGGAAGGGCATTGCCAAAAATAGACAGCTTATACCCGTTAATCTGCCCATTTTCCGAAACATAGTAGACGGAGAACGGGTTTCTTCTACCGGTAACATTGTACACACCGAATGTCCAGGAATTATGGGTTTTCTGTTTAAGCTTATGATTGCCATCAATATTTATGGAAATATCGGTGCGGAAATAATCGGGGATCCGATATTCATTCCGGTCGGAATAAACCACCCGTTGAGAGCCGCCATAAGAATAACGCCCAACAGGCAGTGTAATGGGCCTTCCGGTACTAT
>JAEYRC010000290.1 GCA_023409675.1 Bacteroidota bacterium | reverse complement strand
CACCCTGTACCGCCTGCCTGAAATTGTTGATCGTTTTGAGGTTTCCGGTTTTGCGTGCTTCAACTATGGTTGCCGCAAGCGTTTTGGAATTGGTAACCTCTCCATAGGTGCTGAAGATCTGCTGAAGTTCCTCCGCCGATTTTGTCATCAGAATATCGAAAGCAGTCTGCGTTTCCCGGGTATCCATGCGCATATCCAAATCAGCGTCGAAGCGGGTAGAGAATCCACGACCCGGAATATCGAACTGGTGACTGCTAACGCCCAGGTCGGCGAGAATTCCGTTGACCTGGCGAATGTTGTTCACCCGGAGAAACCGGGCGAGGTGCCTGAAATTCTGGGGAATAAACAACAGGCGCTCATCATCGGGAATATTCCGGCGGGCATCGGCGTCCTGGTCAAAGGCAACCAGTCGCCCTTTGGGTCCCAGCCTGTTCAGGATTTCGCGGGCATGGCCACCGCCACCGAAGGTGCAATCGACATATATTCCGGCCGGATCAACCTGAAGCGCATCAACGGCCTCCTGCAACATAACAGGAATATGATACGCACTGCCGGATGCCTGTTCAAATTCTCCCGCTCCCATGGTTAAGGGTTTGAAATTCCAGGCAGCGGGCTAACAGGATCCATTACCTGCTGCGCCAGTGCACTGAAATTTTCTGGTGAAAATGATTCAAAGAACTCTTTATACCGGGCCGAATCCCAGATCTCAATTTTATTAACTGCCGAAACCAAAACAATATCTTTCTCTATCCCGGCATGCGCCTTCAGGTTCGGGGGCAGCAACAATCTTCCAGCGCTGTCGAGCTCCAGACTGGTGGCACCATTCAGAAATTGTCGCCTGAATTCCCGTACTTTTGGATCAAAATCATTCAGTGTGCTGATTTTCATGAATATTGGCTCCCAGGTCTGTACCGGATACAGGGTCAGGCATTTTTCGAAACCACGGTTAATGACAAACTGGTCACCCCCGGTTTCCGGCAGCTGCTTTTTAAGGCCTGCCGGCAACAGGAAACGCCCTTTTGCGTCTACCGTAGCTTCATATTCACCTAGAAAACCAATCATTTATGATGCGATTTAACCAATTTCCCAAAAACTAACACAAAATAACACTTTTTCCCACTAGAGTTGGGCATTTGGAATTATTAATTTTTTCCACACTCAGTCTTCATATATATATGCCTGATAATCTGTGCGGTAGCCACCAAATTTCGCCTGATTTTCAGACCTGGAAGATGTAGAATGGGGATAAGCGTGGATAAGTTGGAAAATATGTGCATAACCATGGAATCCGGACCGTTGACCCTTCAGATAGCCGATTTTGATTATACTCTTCCGGAAGACCGGATCGCAGCGCAGCCCCTCCCCAACCGGGAGGATTCGAAACTGCTGGTTTACCGGCACGGTAGTCTAAGCGACAGTCATTACCGAAATATAGCCGAACAGCTTCCTGTCGATGGACTGATGTTTTTCAACAATACCCGGGTTATTGGGGCGCGAATCCTCTTTTCCAAACCTACAGGGGGTGTGATTGAAATCTTTCTACTGCAACCTGCCGACCGCAGCTTAGCGCTTGAACAGGCATTGCAACAACATTCACCGGTAGAATGGAAATGTCTTATTGGCGGAGCATCCAAATGGAAAGCCGGTATGATCCTGAGCCGGCCCATAGATCCGAATAAACCCGATGCGTTGCTGTATGCGGGTTATATTGGCAAAAATGAAGAAGACTTTACCATTGAACTGTCATGGACAGCCGAAAACCTGACCCTGTACGAGGTACTGCAATCCGGAGGCAATATTCCGCTTCCACCATATATTAAACGTAAGGCAGACGCGACAGACAGCCTGCGTTATCAAACGACTTTTTCCAGCATACCCGGATCGGTGGCCGCCCCTACAGCAGGTCTGCATTTTACACCAAACATTATCAATTCTATTCGTACCAAAGGGATACAGGTGAATTTCCTAACCCTGCATGTTGGTGCGGGAACATTCAAGCCCGTTAAAAGTGAGCGCATCGGGCAGCATGAAATGCATGCAGAGCAGTTCAGTATACAACGCAGTCAGCTTGAAACGCTGCTCCGTCATCCGGGTCAGCCGGTCATCGCAGTGGGTACTACTACCCTGCGTACCCTCGAATCGCTCTACTGGATTGGCAACCTGCTGCATCAACATCCAGAACTGAGCGCCGCTGAACTCGAAATCAGTCAATGGCATCCCTATACTCAACAGGAGGAAATTGCCGTTCATACCGCACTGGAAAGTATACTGGATTGGATGAACCGCAGAAATGCGGATACGCTGACCACAACAACCCGAATCATGATCGCGCCGGGATATTCATTCAAGCTGGCTGATATCCTGGTTACGAATTTTCATCAGCCCAAGTCAACATTACTTCTGCTGGTCAGCGCGTTTACGGGAAATAACTGGCATAACGTTTATGATCATGCGCTGAAGAATGATTACCGTTTTCTGAGTTATGGTGATGGCTGCCTGTTGTTCAGGCACTGACTTTCTCCTTCAGCAACGGAACCTCAAGAGTGAAGCACGAACCCCTGCCCGGCGTACTTTCTACCCGGATGCGGCCATTGTGTGCATCAATGATGGTTTTCACATAGCTTAAACCAAGGCCGAACCCTTTAACGTTATGAAGATTGCCCGTGTGGGCACGGTAGAACTTTTCAAAAATGCGCCGCACCGTCTCCTTACTCATACCAATACCATTATCCTCAATCCGGATAATGAGGTTTCTGCTGTTAGAGTTGGTGGAAACTTTTATTACCAGGTCCTGTTCGGAATATTTAACGGCATTATCGATCAGGTTGGAGATCAGGTTACGGAAATGCACTTCATCTGCTTCGATCTTATCGCATTTTGCCCGGAGTTGCATATCGATCCGTCCGTTCTTACCCTGAAGCTGCAGGGTATAGTTGTCGAGCACTTGCTGAAGCAACAGGTGTACATGCAGCGGCCGTTTGTTCAGTTGAACTTCCTGCCTTTCGGAGAGAGCTGCCTGCAATATCGTTTCAACATGTTTGTTCATGCGCTTGTTCTCTTCCTTTATGATGCCGGAGAAATAATCCATCTTCTGCCGGTCCTGCATCACCTTTTCGTTCCGTATCGCATCTACAGCCAGGGAAATAGTTGCCAGCGGTGTTTTGAACTCATGCGTCATGTTGTTGATGAAATCATTTTTGATTTCACTGAGTTTTTTCTGGCGGATCAGAGCGCTGACGGTTACATAGAAGGCGCTGATGATCATCAGTGTGAAAAATGCCGCGCCTATGATCATCCACTGCATATCGCGCAGCACAATTTTTTTGATGTTGGGAACGACCAGAAAGAATATCTGAACCGGTATCAGGTTTTCCATATCACTGCCCGCGGCGGGTTGCAGCGGATACTGCCACATGAAATTGTTGATGGTATCTTCTGCTTCACGAAGAAAATGGGAAGACTTGAGTTCGTAGTCGACAATGAATGAACTGATATCACCGGTAATGGCAAATTCAAAGTCGATATCTTTCAGGCCCTGCTTGTACAGCGAATGCGCCAGTTTTTCCTGTATCTCAAATTCCGTGAATTTCTGCGCAATGGTGGGCGGCTTCATCAGCTCAAGCTGAAACTGGTCGGATGGAATGGAGAATCCCGGCTTGGAGCGGTAGGTTTTCAACGACGGCAGCGTTCCTTTCTGTTCCACCAGTTCGGAACTGACCTCACTCATGGTTTTGATCACCTTCAGCTTGAATTCTTCCTGCTGATTTTCAAGCATGGTCTGAAGCCAGTTGTATTGAACATATATCGTTCCGATCAGCGACAGGGTGATCAGAACAATGATAACAGGAAATACTTTTTTAAGATTCAAGATTGTAGAATTAGTTGTCGGGTCGACAAAGTTAAGGGCTCAACAGTTTAACCCTGCCTACCAGGGGTGAGACCGGAGCCATTTAACGTACATTTATAACTACATAGATAGAATTTTTCCCCGATATAGCCACCTTTGATAAACAGTTTCGTATATTAACAGAGCGGTTTATCTCCCTTTTAAAAATAAGAATATGGTAGAACCTGCCCCCGGGGTATTACTTATTGCAGAACCTTTTCTGAAAGACCCCAACTTTATGCGTAGCGTGGTATTTCTCTGCGAACACCAGCGGGAGGGAAGTTTTGGATTTGTGTTGAACCGCCTCTATCCCCAGTCGCTGGATGAACTGCTTCAGGGTATTCTGAATATGAACATTCCGGTATATTATGGCGGACCTGTACAGATGGATTCTATCCATTTCCTGCATCAATGTCCTGAAAAAATATTCGGCGGGGTGGAAGTTTTTCAGGGTATTTACTGGGGTGGCGATTTTGAAACTGTTGTGGAATTACTGCAAAATGGTGAGCTCGCTCCTGATAAAATCCGGTTCTTCATTGGTTACAGCGGATGGGGCGATGGACAACTGGATGAAGAAATGAAATCCAATTCCTGGTTAACCGCGAAGGCTACCCGAAATATTGTTTTCCATAAAAATAATGACGCGCTTTGGAAAGACGCGCTTGACCTGCTGGGTGAAAAATTTGAACCCCTGAAAAATTACCCCATCGATCCGCAGTTAAATTAAAAAAGGGCAGTTGCCTGCCCTTGTATTGGTTTTTCGTTAAGGAACTGACTATCGTCTCATAGGAAATTTTATACCTGCCTGCACAGACAATGAATTCATATTGCTCAGTCCGTTTTTATTATAGGGCAGAAAATTATACGATGCACCCAGGTTAAAGGCCGATTCCCCTCCTTCTTTGAACGGTATCTGAATGCCCAGTTCAGGTCGTGCCGCAAACGTGAAATTCGTTTCTGTACCTCCAAATTCACCCAGTAATTGCCGGAACATAACCATACTTCCACCAAGGCCCAGACCCGCGTACGGTTGCACCACCGATTGGGGCATGAAATTATAACGGCCGGTCAGCAATACAGGTATGGTCTGAATGGAATGGGTCATAACCGCCGACAGATCACCTTCTGTGGAACGGTACAGGCGGCGTTCATTTTTCTGGTAATAATCCTGAAAACCGGCGCCCAACCCCACTGAAATCTGATCGGTAATTCCATAGAGCACAGCGGCATTCCACCCCCGTAATGATGCAGATGGAATGATCTCCTTAAAATCACCCAGCGGTGCGGATCCGGAAATATTAAGGTTCATATGAAGTGTGCCCTGCTGACTATAGACAAAAGAAACCGGGAAGATTAGCATCAGGAACAACAGGCTATTGAGTCTTTTTTTCATGGCAAGTTTTTTAGGGCGTACGTAAATATGGACTTTGTTCGAATAATGTGTTGACCTGCGATTGAATAGAAGAGGAATTAAAAATTCCTGAGCCGCGGATCAGACCGGTCCAGATACCAGCTATCTGGTTAGTAGATTCTGAATTCTTCAGATCCAGCATATCCACCGACATGGCCCCTTCTGTAACCTGGTAAACCCCATAGCGTGGTGGAAAATAGTAGGGGTAGCCACCGTAACCCCAATAATAGGGATCATAATAGCCGCCATATCCTCCCCAGTAATCAGGGTAACTGATAATGCCGCTGTAGGTATTGAACAGACGGCTGACATTGATGCCCAGGTCGGGATCATTTGAACGGGGCACCTGAACATATCCGCGTGCCTTCAGGGCTTCTGCCAGGGCGTTGAGAAAAGCCGCGTCCCAGCTGCTGCGCTCAGCACCGGCAAAGCGGTTATCGTCAATTATAGCTACAGAATCGACAATGCTGAAGGTAGAATAGGAGCCAAAATCGACTGAACTGTCGTAGTTGGTTATATAGATTCTGCTTTCTTCCTCGGTCATATTCCTCAGGGGATCTTTAGTACAGGCTGCCATAAAGGCGATAGCTGCCAGAAGAAACCCGTAACTGATCATCTTTTTCATATGCGTCGCTTTCCCATATTTAATGCAAACGCGATGCCTATGAAGACGGATTGACTTGCGCTAACCAATGTTGTAACTATAAATTTGGTTAAAATGGATGAAGAGCAGAGGATTACGCGGCTTTGCGAGCATATTTTGAATTATAGCAGCTAATTAGCTGTTTTATCTGCGCGACCCGCAGGAAATATAGCTCAAAAAAAAGAGGCTGCCTCAGCGAGACAGCCTCTATATCTTCAATCAACAATCAGCCTAATCGATCGCTGATGCACCTTCTACCAGTACAGTTACCTTATTGTTCAGCACTTCAGCAAAGCCGCCCTGAATAGTGAAAAATGCGGTATGATTATGCCGGTCTTTAAGAATTTTTACCCTGCCGGCTTTCAGCGCACTGATCATAGGAGCATGCTTTTCCAGCACTTCAAACAGGCCGGTAGTACCCGGTAGCTGTACCCCATAAACATCCCCGCTGAAAACTTTCTTATCGGGTGTAAGAATTTCTAAAGTCATATGATCCGTTGGTGATTATGAAAAAACTTATCCTTTTGCCTGGTCGAGCATTTTCTTTCCTTTTTCCATAGCGTCATCAATGGTTCCTACCAGGTTGAATGCCGCCTCAGGATATTCATCCACTTCACCGTCCATGATCATATTAAAGCCACGGATGGTTTCTTCAATTGGAACCAGCACCCCTTTCAGACCGGTAAATTGCTCCGCAACGTGGAATGGCTGCGACAGGAAACGCTGTACCTTACGGGCACGGGATACGGTTAATTTATCTTCATCGCTCAGTTCATCAAGACCAAGGATTGCAATGATATCCAGAAGTTCTTTATAGCGCTGCAGAATGAGTTTTACGCGGTTAGCGCAATTGTAATGCGCATCGCCCACGATCAGCGGCGTCAGGATCCGGGAAGTGGAATCCAGGGGATCCACCGCGGGATAGATACCGAGGTCGGCGATTTTACGCGACAATACAGTTGTTGCATCAAGGTGGGCAAAGGTGGTAGCCGGTGCCGGATCGGTAAGGTCATCCGCAGGAACATAAACCGCCTGTACCGAAGTAATCGAACCATTTTTGGTTGAAGTGATCCTTTCCTGCATCACACCCATCTCAGTGGCCAGTGTTGGCTGGTAACCCACCGCAGAAGGCATCCTTCCCAGCAGGGCCGATACTTCAGAACCTGCCTGTGTAAAACGGAAGATATTATCTACGAAGAAAAGAATATCTCTACCCTGTCCCTGGCTGCCGGCATCACCATCACGATAATATTCCGCAATGGTCAGACCGCTCAACGCAACCCGCGCACGGGCTCCGGGGGGTTCATTCATTTGTCCGAATACGAAGGTCGCTTTAGAATCTTTCAGCGCTTCCATATCCACTTTGCTGAGGTCCCATCCGCCTTCTTCCATGCTGTGCTTGAACTCATCGCCATAGGCCATAATGCCCGCTTCGATCATTTCACGCATCAGGTCATTTCCTTCACGGGTTCTTTCTCCCACGCCGGCAAATACGGAAACCCCGCTATAGGCTTTCGCGATATTATTAATAAGCTCCTGAATCAAAACGGTTTTGCCCACACCTGCACCACCGAACAATCCGATCTTACCCCCTTTTGCATAGGGCTCGATCAGGTCAATTACCTTAATACCGGTAAAAAGTACTTCGGTAGACGTACTCAGGTTCTCAAATGCAGGAGGTTTGGCGTGAATCGGACGACCGTTCGTTTTAGATACAGCCGGCAGACCATCGATCGGGTCGCCGGTTACATTAAAGAGCCGGCCTTTAATTCCATCACCGGTCGGCATCGCGATCGCAGCCCCGGTATCCACAACATCCATTCCACGTACCAGCCCTTCCGTACCATCCATCGCGATACAGCGTACACTGTCTTCGCCAAGGTGCTGCTGCGTTTCCAGAACCAGTTTTTCTCCGCCGGGACGGGTCAGTTCCAGCGCATTATAAATTTCCGGAAGTTTTCCTTCAAACTGCACATCCACTACCGCACCGATAATTTGTTTAACCTTACCAACGTTTGGCATAATATGTAAAAATTTTGCGTGAGCTTTTTCCCGGGCTGTATGAGCAAATACAACGGGTTTTAAATTCGGGTGCAAAGGTAATACAGCTACCCCAATTCCTAAAATCAATTATAGGGTTCCGCCTGATTTTTTTTAATCCGGTGTTTTCACCGTTTCAGGCCGCTGAAATTAGCGATTTCCTGTGAGTTCCTGACCCCGGCATCATAAGTTGAAAACCTTACATTTCCTGTATAAAGAATAGTCTTAGCCGGAATGATATTGGAGATTGATCTCCCAAACTCATCCCTTCCTGTAGCCTTTTTGCCCGGGGTATCGACGTGAATTACGTAGGTTTGTATAAAAAAGATGGAGTTGATCCCGGTGAGCAATGCCACAGAAGAAAAGGAATTTCTACTTGTAAACCAGGCAGTTAACTGTGATAATCCGAATTATATCAGACCGCTCGATAACGACATCCGCGAGGTTTTTAACCCCGGGAAAAACAAAACCTTCCGGCATGGTGAAGTAATGCGCTGGATTCTTCGGGATAAGGATGGCCGTACTATCGGACGGATTGCCGCCTTCGTCAATAAAAAATACCGCAATAAAGGCGATAAGGTTCCTGTGGGCGGCATTGGCTTTTTCGACTGCATCAACGACCAGGCTGCGGCGGATATGCTGTTTGATGTTGCCCGGCATTGGCTGTTGTCTAAAGGCATGGGCGCTATGGACGGACCGATCAACTTCGGAGAGCGCGACCGCTGGTGGGGATTGCTGGTTGAAGGCTTTTCCCCTCCGCTTTATTGTATGAATTACAATCCACCCTATTACGAACAGCTGTTTGAAAACTATGGATTCCGGAATTATTATAACCAGATTTGTTTTTCGCTGAAAGTATATGACCGCCTGCAACCAAAATTCTATGAACGCCACCAGCGCCTGGCGAAAGATCCTGCCTACCGCGCTGAACACCTGAAAAAATCGATGATACCGAAATACGCCCGGGATTTTGCCACCGTATATAATAAGGCGTGGGCCGGGCACGGGGGACTGAAGCAACTCGATGTAAAAGTTGTCGTAAAAATGTTTGAAAAGATGAAACCGATCATGGATGAACGCCTGATCTGGTTTACATATCATAATGATGAACCTATTGCCATCTGGACCAACCTTCCGGATCTGAACGCCTGGTTCAAATACCTCAACGGCCGTTTCGACTGGTTTGGAAAACTGAAGTTTTTATGGCTCCGCGCCACCCGGAAATGCAATAAATTCATCGGGCTCGTCTTTGGTATCGTTCCGGAATATCAGGGCAAGGGCGTTGATGCCTACATGATCCTGGAAGGCGCGAAACTCATCCAGGATAAAAAATTGTATGAAGATTATGAAATGCAATGGATAGGGGAATTCAATCCAAAAATGATTAATGTTGCCGAAGCGCTGGGCACCTACCGCAGCCGGCGGCTGGTAACCTACCGCTACCTTTTCGACAGAACAGCGGAGTTCCAACCCCACCCTGTGGTATAACCGAAAACGAGATACAGGCTGAAGCTATCAGCCTGATAAAAGGCTATCGGCAGATAAATCAATACCTGCTGAAAGCCTGCCTACGGAATGGCATCTTTTCTGATAAATGCTTAAACTTATTTCCAATTTGTCGCTATGGATAAATTCATTGTTTCCGCCCGAAAATATCGTCCGCAAACCTTTGATACGGTAGTCGGGCAATCGCATATTACCACCACACTGAAAAATGCCATCCGCAATGATCAGTTGGCGCATGCCTTCCTGTTTTGCGGTCCGCGCGGCGTAGGCAAAACCACCTGTGCCCGCATACTCGCGAAAACCATCAACTGCGAAGCCCGTACTGCCGATACGGAAGCCTGCAACACCTGCAGTTCATGCCGCTCCTTCAATGAAGGCGGATCGCTGAACATTCATGAACTGGATGCCGCCAGCAATAACAGTGTGGAAGATATCCGCTCACTGACAGAACAGGTACGCTTTACCCCGCAGGCAGGTAAGTATAAAGTGTACATCATCGATGAGGTGCATATGCTGACCACGCAGGCCTTCAACGCATTTTTGAAAACACTGGAGGAACCCCCACCCTATGCGATTTTCATCCTGGCCACCACAGAAAAACATAAGGTACTGCCCACCATCCTGAGCCGGTGTCAGATCTTTGATTTTAAACGGATCACCACCAGTGATACGGTTGAGCACCTCGAACACATCTGTACCAGGGAAAATATTCAAGCTGAAAAACCCGCGTTGCATGTCATTGCGCAGAAGAGTGAGGGCTGCATGCGTGATGCGCTCAGCATCATGGATAAGATCATCAGCTTTACAAATGGCGAACTAACGTATAAGGACACGCTAGAACATCTTAATATTCTTGACGAAGATTATTACTTCCGGTTTATGGATTTCATAGCGGAGCAGGATCTTTCATCGGCCCTTTTACTGTACAATGATATCAACAGCAAAGGATTTGAAGGAGATCTTGTACTGAACGGCATGGCTGAATTTATCCGCAACCTGCTGGTATCTAAAGATAAAAAAGCCCTTGCTCTGCTGGATGTGGCGGAGAACTTTCGCCCGCGTTACGCCGAAACGGCCGCTAAGGCAGACCCCGCATTTCTCATCAGCGCACTGAATATCCTTAATGAATCGGAGATCAATTATAAATCCGCCCGCAATAAGCGCCTGCATGTTGAACTGACCCTGATAAAACTTACTTACCTTAAACAGGCTTTACAGGTGAGTTCGGGTGAAGGCGGATTAAGTAAAAAAAAACTGATTGATAGCGGCGGCGCGGTGGCATTCCGGAATATTCCAATAGTGGCTTATCCGGCCAAAAAGAAAGCGGAGGCTCCGACAGCAGCAACGCTTATCATTGAGGAACCCGCAAAATCCACTGTAAAGCGGCAAATGGGTACGGATACCCTGCATTCTTCAACTGAGCGCAAGGAGGAAATAACCATACCGCAGCCTGCAGCAAGTGCCCCGAAAGCGCCAAAAAAAGAACGCAGTACCCGGATTGGCCGACTGGATAATATCCGCTCAGCGATAGGAAAGGAACAGGGCGCGGGTCAACGCTCCATAATTCCGCTCGATCCGGAATCACTAAGACAGCACTGGTCGGCTTTTACGGGTAAACTTATCGCTGAGAAAAATCCGGCCTATAAGCCCTTTGAACTTGCCCGCCTCGAAGTGCTTGATGAAAGTAATTTTACCGTCATCACCAATAACAACCTCGAACAGAAGTTTATTGAGCAGGAAAAAATGCGGTTGTCGGAATATCTGCAAAATATATACAGCAACCGTAAACTCTTTTTCGCGGTCACCGTTACCGAAAATCCGGTAATTGATGTAGTGGTGGAAAATACGATGACCAAACGGGATCAGTTTCTCAAAATGGCCGAAAACTATCCGCTTGTGCGGGAATTAAAAGACCGGCTTAATCTTGAACTGGACTATTAAAAGGAAAACAGGGATTAAATCCTGCAGTTCTTTTGCATTAGAGAAGAACGGCATGCCTAAATTCCTCATTTTGACTTAATTTCACCCCTCCAAATTAAAAAGCCATTCCGGTTCATGCTCATCTTTTGATAAGTATGAACGGAAAACCATTCAAAAACGAATAACCTCAATAGAATATGGCCGAAGTGATATTAATGCCCCGACTCAGCGATACCATGACAGAAGGCGTCATTGCCGCCTGGCATAAGAAAGTGGGGGATACGGTTAAAAAGGGCGACCTGCTTGCAGATGTGGAAACGGATAAAGCTACCATGGAACTGGAAAGCTATAAAGATGGAACCCTGCTGCATCTCGGCGCCGGGAAAGGTGAAACCATACAGGTAAATGACCTGTTGGCCATTATCGGAGAAGCTGGGGAAGATGTCAGTGAGCTGGTGAAATCAGGTGGTAAAGCGGGTGAAGCTTCCGGAAACAATTCCGAAAACAAAGAAGAAAAAGCGGAGCCGGCACCGGAAAAGTCGGCACAGGCTGAAACCGGTAAGCAGTCGAGTTCTTCCGGAAACAATAGTTCCGGAATTGACCTGAAAACCGTTCCGGAAGTTATTCTCATGCCGAGGCTCAGTGATACGATGACCGAAGGCGTTATCGGCGAATGGCATAAAAAAGTGGGCGATACGGTAAAAAAAGGTGACCTGCTGGCAGATATCGAAACCGATAAGGCCACCATGGAACTGGAAAGCTATAAAGACGGTACATTCTTATATGCAGGGGCCGAAAAAGGCGAAAAGATCCAGGTGAACGAATTGCTGTGCATCATCGGTGAAGAAGGAAAAGTGGATGTTGATAAACTGGTAGCCGCTGCCAAAAATCAACCGGCCGGCGCGTCTTCCTCCACTGATAAGGAAGCCCCGACAGCATCAACGGAATCAGGTGTGGATGCAGAAACGGAAGAAGACAGTAACGATACTGGTGATGGTGATTCCCGGGTTAAAGCCTCTCCTCTCGCACGCCGTCTGGCAAAGGAAAAAGGGATAAACTTATCGGAACTGAAGGGTTCGGGCGACAATGGCCGGATCACTAAAAAAGATGTTGATAATTATGTTCCTTCCAAGAAACAGGAAAAATCTGCTGCCGCACCTGCAGTGGCTTCAGGTACTCCATCAGGCGAAGAATCTTATGATGAGGTAGCGGTTTCTCAAATGCGTAAGGTTATTGCCAAGCGTTTGGGAGAAAGCAAATTCACTGCTCCGCATTTCTACCTCACCATCTCCATCGATATGGATAAGGCCGTTGAAAGCCGGGCCAAACTCAACGAAGTTTCACCGGCAAAAATCTCTTTCAATGATATGGTGCTGAAAGCCTGCGCTATTGGTTTGAAACAGCATCCTAAAGTGAACAGCAGTTGGAGAGGTGATAAGATCAGGGTCAACCATCATGTAAATATAGGTGTAGCGGTTGCTGTGGAAGAAGGACTTCTGGTACCGGTGGTACGCTTTGCCGATATGAAATCGCTTTCGCAGATCGCCGGAGAGGTGAAAGAATTTGCCCAGAAAGCCAAAGACAAAAAACTTCAGCCGGCCGACTGGGAAGGCAGCACCTTTACCATTTCTAACCTGGGTATGTTTGGCATAGATGAGTTCACCGCCATCATTAATCCTCCTGACTCCTGTATTCTGGCTATTGGCGCAATTCAGCAGGTACCGGTAGTTAAGAACGGTCAGGTGCAACCCGGAAATGTGATGAAAGTAACGATGAGCTGTGATCACCGGGTAGTAGATGGTGCCAGTGGTGCCGCATTCCTGCAAACCCTCAAAGGATTGCTGGAAGAACCCTTACGTATGTTGGTTTAACGCGCTGCTCCGGTTAGATGCCGGTTCAGCATAATATCTTTTAATGACCTGTTACTGTAGTAGACAGCAACAGGTCATTTTTCGTATATTCAGGTATAAATGTGCTGCGTATGAAATCCTGTTTTCTCCTGGCCTTCCTGGCAATTGCATTCAACACGTACAGTCAGCAAATCACGGTAAGACCGGCCCAACTGGTATTCAAGGGCGTAACCCTCATTCCAATGGACAAGGAGCGGGTACTTGAAAACCAGGATCTGGTAGTAGAGAATGGCATCATCACGGCCATAGGACGTACCGGCAGAGTTAAGTACCGGCCGGACGCGGTGGTTATTGACGGTCGGGGAAAGTATCTCCTGCCCGGCCTGGCGGAAATGCACGCGCATATTCCTCCTGTGGATGATTTGGAACCGATGAAAGAAAATCTGCTGCTTTTCGCTACGCATGGAATCACCACCATCAGGGGCATGCTGGGGCATCCCAAACATTTACAGCTTCGGGAAATGATTGCCACCAACCAGGTAACGGGACCCCGCTTCATCACGTCAGGGCCTTCCCTGAATGGCAATTCGGTAAAAACACCAGCTGATGCCGATGGAATGGTTCGCCGGCAGAAACAGGTCGGCTACGACTTCCTGAAACTGCATCCCGGCTTAACCCGGGAGAAATTTGATTCGGTTGCCGCGGCAGCGCGCCGCTCAAACATCAGCTTTTCAGGACATGTCTCATTTGATGTGGGCATCTGGCATGCCATCAAATCGGGCTATTCAACCATTGACCATCTTGATGGGTTTATAGAAGGACTTGTAGCGGGTATGGAAAACATTTCGGAACAG
>JAEYRC010000163.1 GCA_023409675.1 Bacteroidota bacterium | reverse complement strand
CCTATAGGTGAAGGTGGCGCTCAATTCGCGGATCGTACCGATCTGTATCATTTTGAAGGGCAATACAATTTATCGGATCAGATCAAATTTATTGATGTACTGGTAGGCGCTAATTACCGCATCTTTGCACTCAATTCGCAGGGAACCATCTTCGCGGATACGGCCGGCAGCATTAAAATCAACGAATATGGTGGCTATGTGCAGCTTCAAAAACGGCTGCTGAATGATGTATTGAAGCTTACCGGATCTATACGTTACGATAAAAATGAAAATTTCAAGGGTCGTGTTACACCACGGGCAACCGCACTGATTAAAGTGGCTGAAGATAATAATATCCGCCTTTCCTATCAGACAGCTTATCGTTTTCCTTCTGCACAGGATCAGTATATTAATCTTCAAACTCCAGGCAGCCGGCTTATCGGTGGTTTACCCGAATTCTATACGTATTTTGGATTCAATACAAACCCCGCTTATACGGCAGAAAGCGTTGTTAATTACCGCGGCACTATTGCTGCAGGAACGCCGAATCCTACTGTATTACAGCAGGCGGTATTCAATACGGTTAAGCCAGAAACTGTGAATTCCTATGAACTGGGTTACCGGGGATTGCTTTCCAAGCGTTTACTGGTAGACGTTTACGGTTACCTGAGCCGCTATAATGACTTCATTGCCCGTGAAGCCGTAGGGCGCGGTGCAAGCGGTAATCCCGCTAATGCACCAGTTGACCTAGCAAGTCCGTTTACCACCAGCAATTATTCTTTTGTAACCAATAGTACCAATACAGTAAAAGCATATGGATGGGGTCTGAGTCTGGATTACCTGTTACCCAAAGGTTATCAGGTAACTGCTAATGTTTCCAGTGATAAACTTACAGATGTTGATCCTGGGTTGATTACCTTCTTTAACACTCCCGAACTCCGCTACAATATCGGTTTGAGCAATGATAAATTCTCTGGCAACTGGGGTTTCAACCTGGTGTACCGCTGGCAGGATAATGTATTGTGGCAGGGCACTTTTGGTACTGGAGAAATTCCTTCATTCGGAACTATGGATGCCCAGGTTAACTATCGCCTGCCTTCCATCCGCAGTATGATCAAGATCGGTGGTACCAATATCTTCAATAAATATTATTACAGCGCCTTCGGAAACCCGCAGGTTGGTGGATTGTATTATGTAAGCTTTGGGTATAACGTGTTTTAACCCTACCGTAAAAAAAACCACATTCATTAAAAATGTGGTTGAGCATAGTTAAATATTAAAAACAAATCCCGCAACGATTATCTTGTTGCGGGATTTGTTATTATACATTAAAGCGGAAGTGCATGACATCACCGTCTTTTACCACATATTCCTTTCCTTCAATACGCAGTTTACCATTCTCCCGGCAGGCAGCCTCTGACTTATAGGTAATAAAATCTTCAAAAGCGATCACTTCGGCTTTGATAAATCCTTTTTCAAAATCGGTATGAATAACGCTCGCAGCCTGGGGCGCTTTCCAGCCTTTGTGAATTGTCCAGGCTCTGACTTCCTGAACACCTGCTGTAAAATATGTGTACAGGTCGAGAAGGGTATAGGTACTGCGAATAAGCCGGCTCAATGCAGGTTCCTTCATTTTATATTCTTCCATGAACAACTGTTGATCAGCAGGATCTTCCATTTCGGCGATCTGCTGTTCGATCGAGTTGTTCATGATAATAACCTGCGCGTTTTCATCCTTAACGGATTCGATGAGCATTGCGGAGAAAGCATTACCCGTATGCATAGACGCTTCATCAACATTGGCGACATACAATACAGGTTTTTCGGTTAGAAGGAACAGGTCGGCAATTGCCGGTTGATCTTCTTTGCTGAGGTTAAGGGAGCGGATACTTTTTCCCTGTTCAAGATGGCTTTTACACTTTACCAATACTTCATATTCAGCTTTGAGCTTGGCATCACCGGTGCGCAGCATTTTTTCGTGACGGCTCAGCTTACGCTCTACACTTTCCAGGTCTTTCAACTGTAATTCTGTGTCAATGATCTCTTTATCGCTGACAGGGTTGATGGCACCTTCATCGCGCAGAATATTTTCATCTTCAAAGCATCGGATAACATGTATGATGGCATCCACTTCCCGGATATTGGCCAGAAACTTATTACCCAGCCCTTCACCTTTACTGGCGCCTTTTACCAATCCCGCGATATCCACGATTTCAATTTGGGTTGGAACCGTACGGTTGGGCTTTACCAATTCAGCAAGCTGATCGATCCGATGATCCGGAACATCCACCAGTCCAACATTGGGTTCGATGGTACAGAACCGGTAATTGCTGGCCTGAGCTTTAGCACTGTTGCTGACCGCATTAAATAAGGTAGATTTTCCCACATTCGGTAATCCGACAATTCCTGCTTTTAACGCCATTATTTCGATGTTTTTTGAAAATGGCTGCAAAGATAAGAAGGTTCAGGGGAAAAAACTGTTTTAAGCGGATGTGGGATAGCTGAGGGGCACAAGGTGGAATGTCGGCATTATACAGAGAAAAAAACGCCGCAGTACAGGGGAATGTACCTGGCGAGGTTTTAAGTGGTTGATTAATTTTGGGGGACTGAACCATATCAAAATTTAAGGTTGCATTCACCGGCCGGAGATGCAGTCTGATTACCATTGTTCAGGGATACAAAATGCCCTGGTAAATGTGTATTGCGCTCAGCAGGTTTTTGGTACGGTGGCGGTGGGGGAGGGAGGGCCCTGTGAGGTCTGATTTCAGATAAACAACGTAAACTTGTCGTGAAAAAACGGCATCGAAGGAAGAAAAATTACCAATCAATTCCATAAAATCCCAGTAGATCTTAGAAAATCATCAGAGCACCCCGATAAACACCCATTCATTTATTGCGCCTGCCTGTATACCTAAGTTAACAAGAGGGTTTTATCTGGATGCTGTCAAAAGTCCATTTACCCGACAATATGTAAACGATCATTAGAACTAAGCTCAATTTTTTTTAAATAGGGTTCTTCCGCAACAGCTATCCTCATAAATCATCCTCCTTGTTTTGCTTGTAAATACATTTCCCTCATCACAGCAGGGTCAACCCTAATACACAGAAGTGCAAGCTTTGCCTGTAATTTATCCTATAAAAAATTCATTGCCCTTGTCATTCTCTCAAACCTCTAAGCATCAGGTATTTTTCAATATCTAAACCGCAGTCAAAATTTTGGATTTTCAATAAAAATCCTAACCTTCAATCCAAATTAGACCACATGGTTTTAAGCTATATCTGGTTGTCGTTTTTTCTGATAGCCTTTGTGATTGCAATCGTTAAGTGGACCTATTATGGCGATCAGCAGATCTTCCAGGTACTGGTCGATGGCATTTTTAAAGCGGCCAATGATGGCTTTGACATCTCCCTGAAACTAGTTGGTCTGATGGCGCTGTTCTTAGGCTTTATGAAAATCGGCGAGAAAGCAGGCGCTATCAATTTTCTTTCCCGGATTGTCGGGCCATTCTTTACCCGGCTTTTTCCTGAAGTTCCCCGTAATCATCCGTCTATCGGACACATGATGATGAACTTTTCTGCCAACCTGCTCGGATTGGATAATGCCGCAACACCCTTCGGACTAAAAGCTATGGAAAGCCTGCAGGAGCTTAACCCGCAAAAGGAACGGGCCAGTAATGCCCAGATCATGTTCCTGGCGCTTCATGCCAGCGGGCTGACGCTCATACCGGTCAGCATTATTGCCATGCGGGCATCCATGAACCCACCGGCCGAAAATCCCACTGATATATTTGTTCCCTGTATGATTGTAACCTTCGTGGCTACTATGGCAGCTATGATTACGGTATCTATAAAACAGCGCATTAACCTGTTTCAGCCGGTAATTATAGCATGGGTCCTGGGCATTTCTTCCCTCATAGCCGCGCTCGTATGGTACCTGACCACCTTAAGCCAGGAAAACCTTCAACTGTTCTCCATTACGCTAAGCAATGGTCTGATCCTGCTGATCTTCCTGGTTTTTCTGCTGGGTGCCATGTATAAGAAAGTAAATGTCTTTGAAGCATTTGTAGATGGCGCCAAAGGAGGTTTTGAAATCGCGGTTCGGATTATTCCGTACCTGATCGCCATGCTGGTAGCGATCAGTGTTTTAAGAACCTCGGGGGTTTTTGAATTTATTATTGCCGGACTGAATTCATTCTTTGGTATGCTGGGTATGAACACCGACTTCGTAGGCGCTCTTCCTACCGCGTTGATGAAACCACTCAGTGGCAGCGGAGCGAGGGGGATGATGGTGGAAGCGATGAATACGCATGGCGCCGACTCCTTTATCGGCAAACTTTCTTCCATATTCCAGGGTACCAGTGATACGACATTTTATGTAGTGGCCGTATATTTTGGCTCAGTAGCGGTTAAGAATACCCGTTATGCCATTCCGGCTATGCTGCTGGCGGATCTTGTTGGCGTTACTACGGCAATTTTCCTGGCGTACATGTTTTTTTATTAATAAACATTTCATAGTTACAATTAACGGAGTCGCTGAAATGGTGAATTTCCCGGCAGGTTCCGGGGGATCAAAACACGGATTAGCGGATTACAGATTTCAATGATGTGCATATATTAAAAAAGCCGCCTGAATGATCAGACGGCTTTTTGATTGAATTAGTACTGAATTACCAACCCGGATTTTGTTCGAGGGTATAACCCATATCTTCATAAAGTTTTATCTGGTCGAGCGGAATAGGACTCAGGTAAAATTTATCATTGGTGAAGGTTCTGGTTCCTGCACTCGAAGCGGGAATAATATAACCCTCATCACCACCTTCCAATACCACATCTTTCAGCCAGGAAGTACCATCTGGTTTTTGCCAGTCATCACGATCGAGCCAGGCACCTCTGTTGATGTCGGGATTTTTGGTGAAGTCAACATAATCCAGTTTTTTCCATCTTCTCAGATCATCCTGACGTACACCTTCCATTGCCAGTTCAACACGACGTTCACGACGGATTTCCCAGATCATAGATGGAACTGTCGGATCCCGGTTCGGATCGTCATATACCTGACCATTAACGGCCGGTTCACCACCCAGTACCTGAAGAGGAGCAACAGTCATTCCGGTACGGGAACGAAGGCGATTAATACTCATATCCAGGTCGGCCTGAGTGATATTGCCGAGTTCAGCAGCAGCTTCCGCATAGGTAACCATAACTTCTCCCAGGCGCATGATCGGTGCATCGGTATAATTGGTATTGGATAATCCACCCGGACCATTCTTAACTGTTTCATTCAAAAACTTCAGGGTAGTATAGGCTGAAGTAGAAACGCCCATTAAATCGCCATTCATATTGTATGAACCATTCGGACGCAGCTCGTAACTGGTGAAGGTATGCGCCATACGGGGATCGCGGTTGGCAAATACCTGTGTAACTGATTTATCACCCTGATACATCGGAGAAAGACTGATAGGCAGACCATCTTCAGCCAGGTAAGTATCGATGAAATTTTTATTCGGACCGGTTTGCCCTTCACGGTTCACATAACTAACCAGCGCATGGGTTTGAATACCTTCC
Organism: Bacteroidota bacterium; assembly: GCA_023409675.1. GTDB lineage: Bacteria > Bacteroidota > Bacteroidia > Chitinophagales > Chitinophagaceae > Flavitalea. The sequence continues at coordinate 15,711 of JAEYRC010000163.1, read as the reverse complement.
GCATAATGACGATACATAATCATCTCTGAATTGGACGCCAGGTCGAGTGAATTGAAATTGGAGCGATAATTATTGGTCAGGTTGAAACCACCATTATTGATCACTTCAGCTGCAGCTGTTTTGGCAGCCTGTAAAAATTCAGTGGCTTTACCACCAGGGGTAGCATGATACTTTTCCCAGGTTCCTTCGAACAGGAACACTTTAGCCATGAACGACAGCACCACCCATTTATTAACCGATTGTTTGGCAGGTCCGTCTGAAGCACGCACATTGGCAGCAGCAAACTGGAAATCTTCCAGCACTTTCGACATCACACTTACACGTGATTCACGTGGCTTATACAATTCATCATTATCAATTTCGGCAGGAACGGTTTCAAACCAGGGCACATCACCAAAGCGTTTTACCAGGTCGAAATAGGCCATGCCACGGAAAAAGCGGGCAACACCCAGCCAGTGGTTTTTTGCTTCATCCGCCAGGGGTGATGCCGCTACCCGATCGATAAAAATATTCGCTTTGCGCACATTGGTAAAGCCCCAGCCCCCACCGGAAGGCGGTACGATATCAACAAACTGGGGTGGTGTGGTTGGAGCCCAGTCATCATCCAGTTTACCACCGGGCGCGCTGAAATAAATACCCCAGGTCCAGCCGGAACCATAACCTATGAAATAGGTGGGATAAAAACCATAGGCAAAGGTCCTGATATTATTTTCGTTGGTCCAGTACGTATCGTCGGTGAATGCATCGAGCGGATACCTGGTAAGAAAGTCCTTATTGCAACCAGCAAATGTCATGGTCGCCAGGACAAACAGATATAATAGTCTTTTTTTCATCGTTTTCGTTTTTATGCGTTAAAATGTTGCCTGAAGGCCAAATGAAACCCGGGTTTGATGCGGATAGGTTCTGCCGAATCCGGATCCGTCCTGACCAGGATAATAGTCAATTTCAGGATCGATAGGAATCTGAACCGGTGACCAGGTAACCAGGTTTTCACCGGAGAAATACAGCCTTGTTCTGGACATTTTAAGTTTTTGAGAAATCCGGGCCGGAATGGTATAACCAACTGCCAGGTTTTTCAGCTTCAGGTAAGACATATTAAGCAGGTACTTTGTCTGTGGGTAAAAGTTTGATCTTGTACCTACACCTTCATTATAGTTGGTAGGTCTGGGATAATAAGCGTTCGGATTATTGGGAGTCCAGTAATCCATTCCATGATCATACCATACCTCCGCCTGTCTCCAGCCGGGGATAAATACAGGTCCGTTTGGCCAGAGGTCGCGTTTACCCACACCCTGGAAGAATACGGTAAAGTCGAATCCTTTGAAATCAGCATTTAAGGTTAACCCATACTGATAACGAGGTGTGGAATTTCCTATGATACGCTGATCACCAGGATTATCAACCGTATTCGTTCCCTGATTAATCACTCCATCACCATTAATGTCGCGGTATTTTATATCACCAGGTCCGTAAAAGAACCAGGCACTTCCACCTTCCAGATTGGTTTGATTGGGAATACCAGGTTTCAACACCCATGAACCATTGGGATTTTGAGAAACAAAATCTTCTTGTGTGAAATAACGATCGGTTTCATATCCCCAGATCTCACCAATAACCCTTCCTTCACGATTAGCATTGATGCCCATCGTAGTATTGGCGAATTTGGTGATTTTCTCCTGGAAGTCGGATAATACCCCAACAACACTAAAATTAAGACCATTGCCAAAAGTATGGCGGTAATCAAGTGCCAACTCCCAACCGGTAGTTTCCATGGCACCATAGTTTCTTACAGGTGATGCTGCGCCGAAAGTGCTTGGAAGTGTTACACCGGCAGTGATCATATCACTCGTCGTGCGTTTGTACCAATCGAAACTTGCTCCGAATTTGTTGTTGAAGAAACGGGCATCAACACCAAAGTCGAGGGTCGTTACAGTTTCCCATGTAAGAATAGGTGACAATGGAGTAGGAGTACTAAAGGTCAGTTGGTTTACATTTCCGATAAGCCATCCTGAAGCAGTAGAATTCATGGTCGACAGGAAGCGGTTTGCTCCGATATTATGGTTGCCCAGTGAACCCCAGGATACCCGGAGTTTGAGGAACGATAATACGTCTCTCGACCAGTCCATATAATCTTCTTCAGTCAGCACATATCCTGCAGACATAGACGGGAAGAACGCGAACTGATCAGAAGCAGGGAATCGGGAAGACCCGTCATAACGACCGTTCAGCTCCAGCAGGAATTTATCTTTATAATCATAATTGATCCGCCCAAAATACCCGTTAGTGGCCCAATGTCCTCGGCCGCCACTGGCAAATTGATCGCCGGTAGCCAGACCAAGCTCACCAAGGTTCGGATCCATAATAGTTCTGCGTTCAGAAGCCTGCGACCAGTTGCGGTAAAGATCCATATCACCGCCGGCAATCAATTGCAGGTTATGGTCGCCAAAACTTTTCTTATAAGTAGCAAATGCACGCACGGTGTTCAGGTTATTCCAGTTGGAAGTATAACGAACACGGTCATACGCTGCACTCTGATAGTTTTCTCGATAGGTGAGTGAACCACCCCAGAAATCGATACCGGCTGTTCCGCCGCCCACAGAATGCAGGTGTGAATTGGTTGCGGTATAGGTATAATCAAAATCAAAGGTTAGTCCTTTTGCTGGCTTCAATTGTCCACCCACCTGGATGCGGGTCATGATTTCCTTATCTTCCTCCATTTTTGCCTGTTGCGTTTCGGTTAACGCACTGCGGAACGATTTTCCTTCATATGTTCCATAAGGATAAATCGCCGGCCAGCGGGTCAGATAAGCCCAGGGGCCAAGTGATGCACCACTAAACATAAAAGGCTGGGTCATGGTCGACTGAGCCAACTGCATTTTAGTGCGTACATCAAACCAGCTGTTAACGGCAGAATTTACTGCAAGGCTGACATTATAGCGTTTGAACATATCCGGATTCACTTTCAGTACACCACCCTGGTTCAGGTAACCCAAACCGAGGTGATAGGTAGTTTTCTCTCCACCACCAGTAACCGAAACATCATGCTTTTGCTGGAAAGCGTATTCTTTCATATACATGGCCATTGGATCCCAGGGACGATAGAAGAACAGTTTTCCATCGCGTATCTCCATATCCCGTCCAAGTACCATTTCATTGCCCAGGTCCTGACCACCATAAGTTGCCTGCCAATCGCGGATTTTTTGGATTCCGATTTCATCGAAATACATACCGAGTACACCAAACTGCGTGATGTTCGGGTTATTCGCTGTACGACGCATGGCAGCCAGTACAGTTTCTGCTCCCATTGCAGGGTCCGCAGGTTTTGGAACCACTGTAGGTTTGTTCCAGGAAAAGTTATTGGAATAACTTATTTTACCGGGTGTATTCTTTCTTCCGGATTTAGTCGTGATCAGGATTACCCCCCAGGTAGCACGGGTTCCATAAATAGATGTTGATGCCGCGTCTTTTAAAACTGAAATTGACTCAACATCTTCCGGATTCACCATCTGAAGATTCGGAATTTCCACGTTGTCCAACAAGATCAGCGGTTGAGCACCACCTCCGTTCAACGAACCAGACAAACCACGCAGCCGGATAGCCGCAGTAGTTCCCGGCTGTCCTAATGGTGAGGTGATCGTTAAACCAGGCGTTGTACCCTGTAAACCACGGGCAACGTCCGTAATAGGGCGTGAGCGAAGCGCATTGTCTACATCTACCGTAGACACCGCGCCGGTCAGGTTTGCCTTCCGTTGTGTACCATAACCAACCACAACCACCTGATCAAGCGCTGATTCGCTAACTACGAGCTGAACAGTGTAGGTTGTAGCATTAGTTACATTGATTACCTGGGTAGCATACCCAATATTACTTACTTCAAATGACCGCGCGCCGTCGAGCTCCAGGGAAAATCGACCGCGATTGTCGGTGAAGACACCCTGGGTTTTTCCACTGGCCGTTACGGTTGCTCCTTCAACCGGTAACTGATTGGATCGATCCACAACAGTTCCGGTGATGCGTTGCCCCCATGCGATGGCTGTAAAACAGCCAAAGAAGAGAAGCAATACAAACGATTTGTAATTTCTCATGATGTTACCATTTTGGTTAATTAGGCGTGTGTTGTTGTTTATATTGAAAAATTTTACCCTCGATCAGGCTGATCCAAATGTTACCTTCAGGGTCGGCCAGAATTTTATTGACTGCTGAATTGCCCGGCTTCCGTCTCCATGCTAAACTACCGGTACGCGTATCCACCACTGCAAGCTCGCCATTTTTCGTGCCCGCATATACATAGCCGTTAAGCGCAAGCAGGGGACAGGGATTATGTTCATACCCGAAGCCTGCATGAACGGCCCACAGCAATTGAAAACTGTCGGCTTTAGCCGAAACCGCTATAATACTGTCATTCATCAGCTTTGCATAGATGGCGCTCCCGTCTTCTGAAATTGTCATGGCTTCACGTACCGTATGAGCATTATTGCGCCAGAGTGTTTGACCAGTGTTGAGATCGATCGCCGTCATATAGCGGTCGGGTGCTACAATAAAAACACGCTTTCCTGAAATGGCGGGGGCAACATTTCCGGGTGAATAAAGCGTATGCGGACGACCGTTATTCCATTTCCATTTGAGTTCACCACGCTGTTTATCCAGGCAATATAAATGTCTGTCCCAGGCGCCGAAGACCACTTCCCCGGAGGACAACGCCGGACGACCCTGCATTTGCCCGTTTATTCCGTCGAACTGCCAGACGATTTTTCCGTTTGCAGCATTGATTTTATAAAATGTCGTATTTCCAGCACCGATATACACCATATTATCTTCGGCAATACCATCAGCGATAACAGGTCCGTTAGTTTGTACCGTCCATACAGTTTTCCCATTGCGTGCCCGTACTCCGGTCATTTTTCCATCTATACTTCCTACTACCAGAATATCGCCAGCCAGAATGGGTGTACCGTAAATCGACCCGGGGAATTTTTTGCGCCAGTTCACTTTACCGCTGCGGATATTCCGGGCGATAAGGTCGCCGGTCGACGTTCCATATACCGCAACGGAAGAACTTAACGGAACTGCACCGGTGAAAATCGAAGCCGTATCAGCATACTGATATACCGGTGCGGCATCGGGGTAAAGATTATTCAGCGCATAACTCACTTCGGGAGTTGAAGGAACATCTTTTAGTACAGCATTATTTTTCAGGGAGAAGCGGATAAAGAGTTCAGGAGCTTCGTTGAGGTTTTTGGCATACACCAGCATTCTGTCCTGCTGTAAATCTATAATTTTATAGCCAATCGGTGTATTCCCTCTTGCGAGTGATGACCTCCCCATAATTCCCGGTATACCGTTGAAATTGTGCAGAGAAAGACGATGACCATGTCCGCATAATGCGGCACGGGCACTATGTTCCCGAAGCAGGGTGGTGATTTCATTCCAGTTATCCAGCCCGTCGGCAAGTGGATAATGCGACAGGGAAATCAGGGTCTTCTCCGGGCTTCGTTTAAGGGTTTGTGTTATCCAGCCCAGATCTTCCCAGCGAATATTACCATCACCCATTTTAAGGTATGGGCCGGTACTGTAGCCGATAAAGCGGTAATCTCCAAATTCAAAATAAATTTTATCGTCGCCAAACAAGCGGTTAAATGTCTGGCAGGCACTTTCTGACCAGTTGGTTTCGTGATTACCGGGAATAGCGTAAAAAGGTATCTGCAGGGATTTAAGTATGGAATGAACAGCATTCAGTTCAGCATCTGTACCTGTATTGGTGAGGTCACCGGTAACAATGGCAAAATCAAATAAGCCGGTATTGATTTCCTCTACAATTTTTTGAAGTCCGGCTTCACTGTCCAGGCCGGGACCCACGTGCACATCGGTCAAAAAGGCGATGCGCTGCCCATGCACCATATCGAGACAGAAAAACAGTAGTGCAATAAGCAGGAACCTGTTTTTTATCCTGTAACATCTGGATGATATATGCGGCGGGATGTTGATCAACATAAGACTTTATTGTGCAAAAGTTACATAATCTTAATGCCCTTCTGAACGTAGGGCAACAAACGATCATCGTCAGGATCCAACTCAGTTATAAGAATATCGATCTCTTCAATATCACAGACTTTAATCGGTTGTACGGAGTTGATCTTTTCAGCGATGGAAAGGCATACCACCTGTTGTGCGGACTCAATCATGGCTTTTTTCACCTGTACAACATCCCAGTCGTTATCAGTAATGCCATTTTTAGGATCTATCGCATTAACGCCCAGGAAGCAGATGTCCGCATTAATCTGCCGGATACGATGTATGGCTTCGCCTCCAACAGTGATCTTTGAGCTTTTAGAAACTTTATCGCCAATAAGAATGACCTCAATATTCGGATGGCTGCTGTATTCCATTACTGCAGGTATACTGCCGGATATGAAGGTTGCCCGGAGGTCTCCTGGTAAATTGCGCGCCAGTTCAATTATGGTCGTTCCCCCCGAGGTTAGTACGAACATACCGTCCTGTATAAGTGATATGGCTTTTTCCGCAATGAATTTCTTCTGGGTATGCGAGTAGATATCTTCTCCGGAAGGATAGGCATGGCTGAAACCATGGGAGAGGGCACCCCCATGCACTTTGATAACTTTACCCATTTCGGAGAGTTCCTGCAAATCGCGGCGAATGGTATCTTCAGATACATTGATTTGCTGACATAAGGTTGATGAAAGTACCTTATTGTGAATATTTACCTGATGCAGGATGTAGGCTTGTCTTTCCTGTTTAAGCATCGTTAGCGTTGATTACAAAGTAAAGAACGTTAAATTCCTGCAAAAACCCGCAAAATAGTACGTAAACCTGCAAAAAATCTTTTTGATTTCCTGCAAGTCCTGCATTTTCAATGCATTAATTCAATTTTCGAGTCAATTATCGCAGTGCAAACCGGAGTGATACCGCGAAAGCGTCGGGTATAAAATTGATCGTGGGCAGAATATCGAGTTCCGGCTTCCAGTCGAGGGAAACATTTACCGGTGCAGCCGGAAATTTATAATCCAGTCCAATAATACCGGTAGGACCGAAATAAGTATTGTTCTCCCGGATACCAACATACGCGCCTCCTCCATAAAACCATTTCAAACCGGTTACATTCAGCGGTTGATAGATTTCCAGAAGTCCACCAAAACCAAAACGATTCCCGATGGTAACAAGCCCTTCAATAGCACCCCGTTCCGTTATAAAATATTTTCCTGTAACGGAATTATTCAACGTAGGCGTGGAATTGCTGAGCCGAATACCCAGGCCAAATCGATAATCCTGCGCGTTGGTGGTAACACCGCATGCACAGATCAGGACAAGAAGGACAACTTGTTTTATTGCGCTCATAGTATTGGTATTATGGCTGAACGAAAATTCTGGAAATTCTTATATACTGCAAACCGGTATTTAACAGGATTTTTTAAAGTTCCAGAACTGAACGCTTAAGTTTTATCTTCCGCTTCAGGTTGATCTTCCTGCTCCGGAACTTCTTCTTCATCATTATTATCCTCTTCCTGCTTTACCCGTGATTCAGGTTTCTCAAACAACTCAAACCGGGATTTCGGACGCAGGGATTCACGCCAGTCGAAATTACGCAGCTTCTTGTCTTCCTCACTGATCTGGTGAACAGGATACATAGTTCCGGCAACCTCACTGATAAAGATCACTTCATGCATTTCTTTATTTCTGAAACGCATTTCAATGATATCTGAAGATGCCTTATTAATGCCAACCAGCAGGTCCTGATCGTCGCGAACATAATATACACTTTCGGCATTTCCCTGGGCCCGCATTCGGTCTATGGCTCCATCGGTGAAATATCCGTTTAACCGGTTACCACGTACCTGGTTGAACATATTCTCTCCCGACTTGTTTATAACCAGGCCGTTTTCGAATACATATAACCGTTCGGCCTTTTTGTTTTTCGTATACAGGTAGATGGTATCGCCCGTCACCTGGCTTCCACTTGCCCATACAACAGGATCAGTGAATAACCTGAAGATGGAATCTTTTCCCGAATAAAATAAACTGTCGGATACGGCCTGGAGGGAATCTGAAAACACCCGCACATTGTGCCATGCCATAAAATAGCGATCGGTACTGTCATTCGTTGCTGCAGTATCTATTTGTGCTGGAGTGGCTATTACATTTACCGCACTGTCCTGCAGGCTGCTGTCGGCCAGTGATATTGTGTCACCGGGTTCCGTTAAAACCGTATCAGCGACCTCTGGAAAGCGCAGGCTCAGCCGCCCTGAAGCCAGCGTATCAGCCGAAATGAAAATTGAATCATTCTCCTGTTTCAGGATCATGAGCGGATCGCGGGTAGCAAAGAAAGAACCGCTGTTTTTATCAGATTCAATATAATTGGCCAGAATGGATATTCCCTGAGCAGTATCCTTATAGATTGCGTTGCCATGCAGTTTATTGATGCCGGTTAAATCGTCGGTTTCTATTTCATTGGCAATAATGGTAACCGGTCCGTCATTGATGATCGGCCGCCTGCCAAAAAAAGCATTGCGGTTCTTCATGTCATAAAAACCATCCGAAGTCCTGATCCGCCGGATACTGTCTTCAATAACCGTTTGCGCGATAAAGGTGGCGATTTCAGATTCGGTATTGTATAATAAGGAGTCGGAACGAAGGGTATACTGCGGATCTTTCAGTAATACGTTCTGTTTGAAATAAACATCTTTAACATCCGCGTAATAGGTAGCCTGCGTACTCGTGAGTACAGAAGATTTATTGACAACCCTGCCACCGTTCCGATATATACCGATCTTCTGATTCACATCATATTCCAATTCTTCGGTATACAGGTTAGACAAGCCATCGGTTAGCCGAACCTTGCGTTTTAACAGCGCAATTTTAGTATCAACATGATAATGCAGGTACTGGGAGTAGGTGTCAATACTGTCGTTATCATTAATATGAACATTTCCAAAGGCTTCAACAATTCGGGTGAACCGGTTGAAGATGGCACTGTCGGCATAAAAGGTGGTGGTGCCCTGTTTCATAACAACATTGCCGGCCATGATCTGCAGTTGGTTTGCCGAATCAATGGTTTTGAAACTGTAGCGATCAGCTTTGAAATCGGTAGGATCGTTGGATTGAACGGAAGGGTCCTGGGCCAGCGCTGATAAGGTGAGGCCTGAAATCAGTCCGAGTACCAGGAATATTTTCTTCATCGGGGAAAAACTATTGGCTTGACTGCGTGGTATCGTAAATTGGCGCCTGAAGCATTGGCCCTTTATCTTTTCGTCCGAAAACGGAAATGCTGACATATCGTTTCGGATTAACCCGCACATCATCCAGCAAGGTCGTCAAACTCCTGTTGGTTTCCCTGATCTCATTATACAATTGGCGGTCATTTAACAACATACCCAGAGAGCCATCGGTACTGCTGATCTTTTCTACGGTAGTTTCCAGTTTTTGCATGGTGCCTGAAACAGACTGCAAAACCTGTTCGATATCAGCGGCGGCAAATTTTGCGGATGTCGCTTCAAGATTTCCAAGTGTATTGCTGATTTTTTCATTATTGGAGGCAAGATTGCCGGTAATGGATTCGACATTGTTCAGCGATTTCATCAATACTCCATTCTGGGAACTGATGAGCCGGTCGAGCGATGCGGTGGAATGTTCCAGGTTGGCAATAATACTGCGCAGGTTCTTGTCGGTACCGTCATCCATTATCGCGCTGGTCTTTTTTATAAGTACCTGTAATTCGGTTAAAGTTGAGTTCACATTGTCTATTGTTGGACTGATATTCTCTGAAAGATTATCCATCAATCCCGCTTTAACCACTGATTCCAGTGTATCTCCGGATGCAGCAAGGGTGCCGCTGTTACCCATAAGAATTTCAAGCGATCCCGAACCCAGCAGTTCGCTATTGATGGTAACCAGTGAATTTTCGGGAATATTAATGTGTTTATCAAGATTTATCTCAACAATAATTCCTGACATATTCGGATCAGTTTCAGCCATATTACTCACTTTCCCAACGGGCAGACCATTAATAATAACGGCATTGGATACCGCCAGTCCTTTAACATTTGGAAAAACAGCATACAGTTTTTCTGAACGTTTTGTAAGATCGGTTCCTTTCAGAAAATTAAACCCCAGTATAAGTATAACTATAGCAACAGCCGTCAGCGCACCGACCTTAAGTTCATTGGAAATTTTCATTATAGTAGTTTGTTTAAGCCGTTGGTCAATTCCGGGCTAAAATTGATTATAAAAATTCATACCGCCAAGTAAATCAGTGACCACCATAATGAACTGAAGACCATAACAGGAGCGGATTCCTTATTGGGCAGGATTTCCTTCAGTGAGGGCTCTGTAACGCTTTACAGCGTTGAGAATATTGCTTGCAACGGTATCCTGTCCCTTTTCACTGTTCAGGTAATCTTCATCGGGACGGTGGGTAATAAAGCCTGTTTCTACCAGGATGCTGGGCATGCCGGTGGCCTGCAGCACCCATATGCCTTTTTCGTTGCGTTGCTTGACACCCCGGCTCGGACGTCCGGATTTGACAAATTCTTCTTCCACAAAACTGGCCAGGGTATAGCTTTTATCGAAAAATCGTTTGGTCCATAATAAAGCCCGGGCTTTGAATTCGGGATCATTAAGATCGGGAACAAATTTCTCTCCTTCATAGATTTCTTCCTCCATGACGTCTGAACCGATATTGTCTGCCTTCTGACTGGTTCTGTCGGCAGCCCAGATAAACGTTTCCGTTCCCTTCGAAGGATTATCAGTATAATAAGTGGTGTATTTGGGAACCTTACGGGTTTTTTTGGTACGATTGGCACCCTTGCCGACATAATACGTTTGAGTGCGATATCCCGCGAACTTTGAATGTCTGATCTTCGCAGCCGCATTCACGTGAATGGAGATGAAAAGATCCCCTTTATTATTATTGGCAAAATCGGCACGCGCGCGAATCTCGGGATAGATATCCGTTTTACGCGTATACAACACCTTTACATCAGGCATTTCTTCCTCCATTTTTTTACCCAGTTTCAGGGCAATATCAAGGCAGATATCTTTTTCGAAAGAATAGGCGCCACGGGCACCAACATCATTCCCTCCATGGCCGGCATCAATGATTATGGTTTTTAATGCCTGCCTTCCTGATTCGGGTTCAGACCCTCCTGAGAATGCATACAGGCCCAGACAGAGTGCGGAAATTAAAGCAATGACGGAAAGTTTTCTGATCATTAGTTCGAATCATTTAATGTTGGACAATTCACATATTCTTAATGCTTTAATACATACTTTTGTCCACTACCTACTTATGATTGACGTACGCAAAAATAGTTTAAAATATCTTAGTTATGCGTGGGTTTTACCGCTGTTGTTGTTAATAACGTCTTCATCCTTTGCAAATTATCCAATTTCATCCGGTTTTGACAATTCATTAACGCCCCTTCAGGATACGGTGCCTGTTCAACTTCCTGATTCGTTAGTGCGCGACACTGTTCCAAATGTTACCGATTCACTCGTTCAGGTGGTGGATTCATTTTCTGTAAAACTTTCGAAAGATTCCCTCAGCAGCCCGGTCTCCTATAAGGCAATGGATTCGATGGTGCTGAATATACCCGATAAACGAATTATTCTGTACAGCCAGGCCAATGTTACCATGGATGATATGGACCTGTCGGCCGATAGTATAATATTAGATCAACAGGACAGGATGCTGATTGCCACCTATCGGCTCGATACTCTGGGCAATATTATTGGCAAGCCCAAAATGATACAGGGCGAAACCAATATGGATGCCGATGTGATCCGCTACAATCTTGAAACCCAGAAAGGGATGACCCTGAATACGTTTACCCAGCAGGGGGAAATCTTCATTCAGGGAGAACGAATCAAAAAGATTTCGGTCAGTGAATTTTTCGCGCTTCGCGGTCAGTTCACCACCTGCAACCTGGATGTTCCGCATTTTGCTTTTCGAACCAAAAAACTGAAACTGGTAAGTCAGAAGCTGGCCGTATCCGGACCCGTACATCCCGAATTTGAAGGTGTTCCGGTACCGATTTACCTTCCCTTCGGATTGTTTCCTATTTCACAGGGCCGCCATTCAGGTTTTCTGCGACCGAGCTTTTCTGCAGTTGATCAATATGGTCTCGGTCTCCAGGGCCTTGGCTATTACAAAGTGCTGAACGATTATTTTGATGCTACCATACGGGGTGATATCTATTCTTATGGCGGCTGGGCATTGAATTTTACACCAACCTACCGGGTGCGCTACCGCTACAATGGCTCGATGAACCTGGCGCTTCAGAAAACAAGGATCCTGAGCAATGACCCCAGGGAAGAATTCAGTACCACCAACACTTTCAATATAACCTGGGCGCATGTGGTTGACAGTAAAGCACGGCCTGGAACATCATTTTCCGCGAATGTGAATGCCGGTTCCACCAAGTTCAACAGTTTTGTGGTGGATAATCCGATGCGGAACTTTACCAACAGGCTTACATCGCATGTTACCTATTCTAAAACCTGGGATGCGTACAACCTTACCATGAGCGCCACCCACAACCAGAATAATAATACCGGTATAGTTAATATGAGCCTGCCTAACCTGGCATTTACGGCGAATACCTTTTATCCTTTTCAGGAAAAGGATTATGTAGGTCCTCAGAAATGGTATCATAAACTCGGTATCGGCCTCAACTCTAACGTATCAAACCGCCTGAGTTTTTATGATTCAGCATTCAGCGTACGGCGCATCCTCGATACCCTGCAGTGGGGAGCAACACACAATATTCCTATCCAGGTTTCTCTACCTCCGGTAGGACCGGTGCAGATCGCGCCCGGAATCAGTTTCAGTGAGCGCTGGTACTCGTCGCGCTTAACAAAGGGCTATAACCCCCAAAGCGGTAAAATTGATTCGGTCGTTAATAAAGGATTTTATGCCGAACGGGAAATGTCCTTCAGTCTATCCATGAATACGGCCATTTTTGGGATGTTTGACAAATTTGGAAAAAACAGCTCAGTACGCGCTATCCGTCATGTGATCCGGCCTAACGTTTCGATGAGTTACAAGCCTGATATGAATAAGGATAACTGGTACCGCGCAGTAGTAGACTCACTGGGCAGAACACGCGAATTTTCTTATTATGAAGGCAGTATACCCGGTTCATTTTCTCAGGGTGAATTCGGGGGGATCAGTTTCGGTATTGACAACAATATTGAAATGAAGGTGCGCAATAAAAAAGATACGGCTGAAGGCGCTATAAAGAAAATCCGGCTTATTGACGGGTTCGGAGTCAATGGTGGATACAATATGCTGGCGGATTCATTCGCTCTTTCCAATTTCAATCTGTATATCCGCAGTACACTTTTTGAAAAGATCAATATCACCGCCGGCGGCATGATATCACCCTACCAGGTAGATGAAACCGGCGACCGGATAAATCGCTATGCCTGGCAGGGGGGAAAATTTTCACCCGGCCAGCTAATGAATGGAAATATCGCCATTTCAACCAGTTTCCGCAGCAAACCCAAAGATGAAAAGAAGGAAGAGGAACTGGAGGCATTCGATGAAAGGCTGCCACCCATGACCATGGAAGAGCAGATGGCACAGATGGATTATATCCGCCAGAATCCCGCAGAATTTGCTGACTATAATATTCCCTGGAGCCTGAATCTGTCGTATTCGCTGAATTTTTCAAGAATATTCCGGGGCGACTATTCCGGTTTTGAAACTGTGGTGAATTCGAACCTTAGCTGGAATGGTGATTTTAACCTGACCCCGAAGTGGAAGTTAGGGATGAATGGCTATTTTGATTTCAGGACCACTTCCATTCAGTCGATGTCGATGTTTATATCAAGAGAAATGCACTGCTGGCAGCTATCCATTAACGTTACGCCTGTAGGACCCTGGCGATCATTCAATATATCCATCAATCCCAAATCCGGCCTGCTCCGCGATCTGAAGATCAATCGCAATCGCACATTCAGAAATTAATCCCTGCATTAATAATAATCAAATCAAATCCCGCCGATCGCTTTTCCCCCAGCCAGGTAATAATCCGACATGATATGGTGTACCTCACGTTTCAGGGATTCCATAGTATAGCCATTACCGGGATCTACCGGAGGGAGAAAATGGATTTCCAGGCGATGAGGCCATAGATACATGATTTTTGAGGAAGGAAGCACTTTTGCCGTATGGAAGATTACTGCAGGTATAATGGATCTTCCGGTTTCCATCGACAGCCGGAATGCACCATTATGAAATGCCCCGGGTGCTCCACCTTGCTTATTGCGGGTACCTTCCGGGTAGATACACATATGCAGGCCCATCTCCAGCACCGATTTCATTTTCTGATAACTTTCTTTGCGGCTCTGATCGCTTTTGCGGTTAACAAGAATACTTCCGGCCTTATAAATCAATCCAAACAAGGGTATTTTGGCCAGTTCATCTTTGGCAATCGTTTTATTTCCACCCGGAATGGAGGGGGACGAAACCGGGATATCCATAAAGGAATTATGGTTGCATAAAACAATGTACTGCGCTCCTGGCTTAAAATGTTCCTTACCCCGTATGCGAAGGGGACAGCCGATAATGAAAAGATAAATCGCCATCCATACCCGTGAGTAAGCAATAAATCGTTTGGTTCGCTTGGGTTCTTTTAAAAAATAACAAAATAGGAGGAAGGGGATCATGAACACGAGCATAGTGCCTATGAAGGCCAGAATTCCCCATATGGCCCAAATCCGGGCAAAAATTGTTTTAAAACCCTCTTTCATCGCTTATTTATTAGTTATCGCTGCACACATTTCCTAAATCAATACCAACCGGAATTATACGATTGACCAGTCGACCGGATCTTTACCATGCTGCACAAGATATTCATTGGTTTTCGAAAAATGACGACATCCGAAAAAACCGGCATGAGCTGAATAGGGTGATGGGTGTGCAGCTTTCAGAACAAGGTGCCTGGTTTCATCGATCAGTGCCTGTTTTTCATGCGCGAACTTCCCCCAAAGGAGGAATACGATATTGCTTTTAAGATCAGAAATTTTTCGAATAACCATATCCGTGAATACAGCCCAGCCAATGCGGGAATGACTCATGGGCTCTGCAGCGCGTACCGTTAAAGAGGCATTCAGCAATAATACTCCCTGTCTTGCCCATCCCGACAGATCGCCCTTTCCCGGAGGAGCGATAACACCCAGATCCTGATACAATTCCTTAAGTATGTTCATCAATGAGGGCGGAGCTTTAATGCCCGATGGAACAGAAAAGCTCAGGCCATGCGCTTGTCCGGCACCATGGTAGGGATCCTGTCCCAGGATGACCACTTTCACCTGCTCGAAAGGTGTCAGCGAAAAAGCATTAAAGATCAGCGATCCGGGCGGATAGATCGTTTTACCGGCAAGTTTTTCCATTTTCAGAAAGCCGGCCATTTCCTGGAAATACGGCCGGTCAAATTCCTCCTGCAGCACTTTTTTCCAGCCCGCGTCGATCTTTACGTTCATTCCTTTTTATGTAAAAGTAATCAAGCAGCAGGTAAAATATGAAGAACAACCACTGTTTTAATCCGAATCGGAATTGGGAGGCGGTTGTTTGTAGTGTTTTTTTGCCACGGTTTAAGGGTTTGGGTCTTATTGTTTTATTCGCTATTTCACCAGCTAACCGGCACCTCGCTTGGAGAACTGAAAACTACGATCAGTTCAGTTTCACTCTGGATT
>JAEYRC010000149.1 GCA_023409675.1 Bacteroidota bacterium | reverse complement strand
TCCCTGCAGTATGCGGATGAGCAGCAGGAAATTATTGCCGGCGGCGGATGGAACCGGTATATTGGCGATCATTATGGAAAGGTGATCTGGGCCCAGGCAGGTATTCCGGATAATTACAGGTGGTATGATAACCCGGCGCTAAAGACAGACATCAATGGATTTGTAAAGTATCAGCGTACGGTTGCAGATGGACTTAGCCTTTTTGCTGATCTGCAGTTCAGGCGGGTAAATTATTCATTGAATGGCTTCCGTGATAATCCGGATATTGAGATCAGCAACAGCTGGAATTTTTTAAATCCGAAATTCGGACTAACCTATACCCACGGCCGCAATCAGTTTTTTGCTTCCTATGCGCAGGCGAATAAAGAGCCTAACCGGGATGATTTTGAAGCCGGCGCTTTACAGCAGCCCAGGCCGGAACAGCTTCATGATGTGGAACTGGGATGGGAATCGCGGTCGGCCCGCTTCAATGCCGGTGTAACGCTGTATCATATGCATTACCGCAACCAGTTGGTGCTAACCGGACAGATCAATGATGTAGGGGCTTATGCGCGTACGAATATCCCGGTGAGTTACCGCACGGGTATTGAACTACAGGCAGGAGCAAAGTTAGCCGACTGGTTAATGGCTTCGGGAAATCTAACCCTTAGCCGGAACCGCATTAATGATTTTACGGAGTATTATGATGATTATGATGACGGTGGTCAGAAATCTATCAATCACGGAAACACCGATATCAGTTATTCACCGGCAGTAACGGCGGCGGCATCCCTTCGGATTACTCCGGTTAAAAATCTGCAGCTTGTTCTGCCTGCCAAATATGTATCGAGGCAGTATCTTGACAATACATCAACTAAAGAGCGCAGCCTGAATCCATTTTATGTGCAGGATATCCAGGCTTCCTGGTCGATACCGGAAAAACTTTTTACCAACACAACGCTTCGCTTTCGGGTAATGAATGTTTTCAATAAAAAGTATGAACCGAATGGATATACGTTCAGCTACCAGTACGGCGGGGAACTGATAACTGAAAATTATTATTTCCCGATGGCGGGTATAAATTTCATGTTTGGAGTGGATATTCGTTTGTAGAAGAAGGTTATAAGGCCCTCCCGGAAGGTGCAGGAATCGTATTCAAAAGATCTATATTGTGCCGTTCGGGAGGGCTTAATTTAGAATTGACATGGTCGGGGATAAAGCCGAATCTTTCAGTCTAGGCCGGAGAGGGATGAATTGATTGGAGGGAATGCAGAGAAAACGTTGATTTTGAAGTTGGGGTACCAGCCAGAAAGCATGACATGACTATTCAATGTTTAACCATTGATTTTTAAGATTTGAGCCTATCCCTCCGAAGGGCCCTCCCTCCCCCACCTCCAACACACCAGTTTGATAATAGCCAAATTATTCACCACAGCACAATCGTAGCGCTATTCTCACCACCTTCATTCCTTCACCGGATCCCGGAACCATGGTGGTTATATTATGATATGTTTCAGTCCGGTAAAAATACAATACCCGATGACCCTAACCATGCGGTTTATACTCCATCTGTAGTGTATTTTAATCAGGCAATTTCCATAAAACAACTTTGTCATTATAAAAGGCCAGCTTAGTACACCGATTCTGATTAGGAGGAAATCTATACCCGGCAAAACAGATCTGGAGTATTCAGCGTAACAGCAGTTGAATTATCATGAAGAAGTTCTGTTTATAGTTCAGGATTGTTCCATCAACCCATGGGTAGCCCTGCTTTCAATTTACATCTGTTGACAAGGCTCTAAACATAATTCTATGCCGCTCCTACGGTGCTGAGGATATTTTGCTCATGTGCTATTAACCTTTCACCCCTCCGGGGTGCGGTTCATCTCTCAATATCAATTTAAACAATCAGCATAGTACACCGACACACATTTGGAGAGAATCTATTCCCGGGGAAAAAAGGATCAGCAGTATTCAGATTAGTAGCTATAGTATCATGAAGGCGTTCTGTACATAGTTCAGGATTATTCCATCACCCGTCGAATCACAGCTTTCAATCTACATATGTAACAAGGCTATAAACGTCATTATGTACCGCTCCTACGGAGCAGAGGATAGTTTGCTCATCCGTTATTAACCTTTCACCCTCCGGGGTGCGGAGCTTGAGAATGTTAATCCCGATACAAATGGATTATTGTTCTGAAGAAAATTTTTCCTTCCAGGCCAGCATGCCACCGCTAAGATTCTTAACATTTTTGAACCCCATGGTTTCGAGGATCAGGCCGGCCTGACCACTGCGGTTGCCGCTTCTGCAATACACAACCACTTCTTCATCCTTAAGATTTTCGAGTTCATCGGTATCCATTGCCTGGATTTTTCCCAATGGAACCAGTTGACCGCCAATATTGAATTCCGCATTTTCAGCCGGCTCACGGACATCTACAAGCGAAATATTTTCACCGGCATCAAGGCGTTTTTTTAATTCTTCAGGAGTGATGTTCTGCATAGTAAAGGTTTTAATATTCAAAATCAGGATTATTCTCAATGGGATTGGCCGTTGAATCAATGATCCGCACCGGCTTATTCATGCCCAGCCACATATCAATTGCCTGGCCCGGACGAATCCGGCTGATCTTTCCATCATACCCAATTCGAGGCGGATTCTGACGGTACACAAAGGCGTTCACGGAATCGCGAACATCCATATCAAACACCCGTGCTCCGGCATTCAGGTTATTGGATTCCAGCAGGGTAAGCGCTTCGGAATAGGTAAGTCCGAACAGATCGGGTACACGGAATTCGGTATTGCCCAGCCCGCTGCCCAGGATAAGCGTTATTTCACTTCCCATCTGAATTTTGGTTCCGGGTTTGATCTGCTCTCCATTATACTGTTGTTCCAATACAGCATTCTTTGCAAAGTCGGTTTTATAAAAGGTATCCTTTAAAATCAAGCCATATTGTTTCAGCGACATTTCTGCACTGCGGAAGGTCATGTTAATGAAATTGGGCATTTCAATGGTTGGCGGTACTGCCCGGTTGATCGTCAGGTAGACCGTACGGTTTTTCTTAACCACAGACCGGGCTTCCGGAAACTGCCGAAGTACCGCATGTGGTGCAGCAGTGTCGATAAACACACTGTCCTGAATCATGATATCAAACCCGTTTTCATTCAGCACATCGCTTGCCTCATTCAAGGTTAATCCGGCTACGGAGGGAATTACCAGGGTTTCACCATGCTTGGTGAAATAGTTCAGGGAAAATAGAAATGCGAATAACAGGATAAAAACCAGGATCAGGCTAAACAGGATATTAACCCATAGTGGTTTACCGGTAATGAATTTAAACACAGGCAATTTTTAAAGTATATGGGCGGGATATATCCCTGCCACCGGGCACTAATTTATAAACTGTTTTGTCAATATGTTCAGCAAGTGCCCATTTTTCTGTTTGAATTATGATTTTCGGCGTGCCAGAGCATCTTCGATCAGTGCGGAATAGAGTCCGGTCAGGTTCCAGCCCATTGCCCTCACCTGCTGGGGCACGATACTGGCCTCACTCTGGCCGGGAATCGTATTGATCTCCAGCATATACGGTTTTGCTTTTTCAGCATTGAAGATGAAATCGATCCGTACCACACCACGGCAATTGAAGACCTGATATACTTTCCGGGCCTCCTCCTGAATTTTTTGGGCGATATCTGCCGGAATATCCGCCGGAGTGGTTTCTTTACTTTGACCAGAATATTTTGCTTCAAAATCAAAAAACTCCTTGTCGGTTTCCACTTCTGTTATTGGCAAAACAGTGATTTCATTTTTCGAGCTGAATACGCCCACGGTAAATTCCCTTCCGGA
>JAEYRC010000124.1 GCA_023409675.1 Bacteroidota bacterium | reverse complement strand
ATATACGGGTGAACAATTAATCGGGGTGATTGGCTGACAGGGTTTGCACGTACACTTCTTTAATCTGTTCTACATCAAACTTCCGCATGATATGCATTCGTCCGTTTCTGCCCATGCGCAGGCGGTCCTCATCGGACATATTGATCATCTTTTCCATTTTGTCGGCCAGATCAAATGGGTTGTTACTGCGACAGAGAAAGCCTGTTGAGTTGTTCAGGACCACTTCCTTACAGCCACGGTTATACGCCGTAATGACCGGAAGCTCCATGCTTGCCGCTTCCATCAGGCTTCTGGGAACACCTTCCTTATAATAGGAAGGGAAAACAAAACAATCGGCATTATTGAGGAAAATCCTGACATCCCTGGCGAAGCCCTTGTATTGTATCAGGCCTTCATCTTCCCACTTTTTAATGGTATCGGGAGATATTGAATCGGGATGACCTTCTTCAAAAAAGCCAATCAGGTTGAAGGACACATCATAATTTTTCTTCAGCAGAATTCGTGCAGCATCAGCATATAATGCTACCCCCTTGCTTTTCAACAGGCGGGCGCTCATCAAAAAGGTGAATTTGCGCTGGTTTCTTTTCCTGCTGCTTTCACCCCGGGTAAAATGGCGGATATTGATCCCTTCTCCCGGCAATACTTTTATCTTCTCAATATTAACCAGTCCACGGTTAAGAAAAACACTGGCATCTTCATTATTCAGAAACCAGACCTCACTAGCCTTATGCAGAGATTTCTTATACATCATCTGCACGAAGCGGGAGAGCCAGTTTGTTTTAGCAAAGGCATAGCCAAGACCGGTGATGACTGCTGTAGACGGAATATTTTCCGCTGCTGCGGCGAGTGTTCCGTAGATATTTGGTTTGATAACGTAGTGGAAGATGTGATCGGGCTTCAGCTCATGATAAATTTTCCGAAGCTGCCGGTAGAACCGGTAATCGCTGATGGGGTTGGCGGTTTTATTGTTGAAATCGAGCGCTATAAACCTACATCCCAGGTCTGTAAGTTTCTGACTGAAATTATCATCCGGAGCAAGCACAATAACTTCATGTCCCTGATCAAGGAGCATTTCTATAACGTCGAGTCTGAAATTATAGACTGACCATGCACTGTTTGAAACAAATGCAATTTTCTTGTATAAACCGGTGAGGGTTTGGGTCATGTTGGTTAATTAGGGTTTTCAACAGGGATTGGACAGGCAACTTTACAGGAATTGGCGTGCTGGGTGTACGGCGGAGAGCATCCCATTGGCGGTCAGGTCTGTAAATTTACCGGTTGTTATTGATAAACGAAAAAAGGATTTCGGTATTGTTCAGCATTATTTCTTAAAAACCGCTGGCTTTTGCTATAAATTTTTATCTTTCTTAAAATCAACTCAATATATCGGCGAAAAATCCGATATGCTATAGGCCCCAGCCGTATTTTTTACAAATTTTTGCATGGAAATTCTCAGCTACCTGCTTCTGTTATGTGTAATGCTGTTTGTCGTGATTCGTTTTCCGGGCAGCAAGGCCGGGTTGACTACGGTGCAGGTATGCCTGGCTTTTGGGTGGAAGCTGTTGCTGGGATGCGTTTACGGTCTTCTATTTAAGACCTATTATGGCGGTGATGATACCTGGATGCTGCAGGAAATGATTGAAAAGGATGCCCATCTGCTGTTGTCAGATCCGCCCCGGTTTTTTGCAGAAATGCTGCCGGTCGGCTATTTCCAGGATGGGTTTACCCTATCCAACGCAGGGAATTATATCTGGAATCTGGAAAACTGGCTTATCATTAAACCTTTAGCCCTCATTCATTCTTTAACCGGAAGTACCTATTATCATCATATTATCCTCATCAACGGATTATTTTTTATTGGTAATTGCTGGCTGTACCGGGTGATGACCATTTTTTTTCCGGCCCGGAAAACCTGGCTTTATTTATTGATATTTTTCTTTCCTCCGGCTATATTCTGGCTGAGTGGATTGCGTTCCGACGGTTATTTATTTGTTTGTTTCAGCGGCCTGCTCTTTTTCTATCATCGGTGGCTGATTGCCGGGAAAGGAAAAACCCTTTTTACCGCCTTATTGTTTCTGCTGGGGGTGGGTATATTTCGTCCACAGGTGGCTATCCTGCTCACTCCTGCACTGATTGCCTGGTATATGGCGGTGTGTACTGCCCGGCCGGCAATCCGGAGTTTTTTACTTGTGTATGGAACTGGATTATTGCTGACCGCAGTTTCATCCTTCCTGCCCGCTCCCTTCAACCTATTAAATTATGTAGTGGCGAAGCAGCAGGCATTCATGGCGCTAAGTGGCAATACCCGCTTTGCGCTGACCGAACTGCAGCCTACCCTGTTATCCTTTGCGGCTGTAGCACCTGAAGCATTGCTGAATACATTTTTAAAGCCTTTTCTGTGGGAGTGGAAGGGCTTTTTACAACTGGTTACCGCCATCGAAAACCTGCTACTTCCTGCCCTGTTGCTTTGGCTGCTTAGCACCAGGCCTCCTATCCGTCAAATACCCAAATCCGCGCAAGCCCTGTTGCTTTTTTTGGTATTCTTCTCCATCAGTTACTACCTGTTTATAGGCTATACTGTTCCCTTCCCCGGTGCAATTGTGCGCTATAAGATCATTCCTGAATTACTACTTCTTTGTAGCGGAATTGTGTTGATCAACTACCATCAAAACAAATTATAATTTTTTTCATATATGTAATTTGCTACTTTTCACCTCATTTTTACTGCTAACCTACGATTGCAATTATATTTTTTTGGAAAAAAATGGAAATAAATTACCAAATGCCGTGATTTTACTTTTCTTTTGTCCAAAAAAATAGCATTAAATGGAAACACTACGGTTTACCGCATTAAAAAACCTTAGCAACCAGTCGAACGGTGTTTGTCAAAACCGTTCGGCAAAAATCACCGGCATTTTTGGTGAGAACGTATTTACCTTAAAAGTTGCCCGGGAGTTTTTGAGTGATGAGGCTTATAAAAGTCTGAAATCTTCAATTAAGGGTGGTAAGAAAATTGACCGTGTTGTGGCCAACCAAATCGCCGCGGGTCTACGCCAGTGGGCTGAAACCAAAGGTGTTACCCACTTCACGCACTGGTTTCAACCATTGACTGGCGCCTCTGCCGAAAAGCATGATTCATTCTTTACCATTAAAAGTGACGGAACCGCTATAGAGCAATTCGACGGTGATACGCTTATTCAGCAGGAACCGGATGCTTCATCCTTTCCAAGCGGAGGGCTGAGAGCTACGTTTGAGGCCCGGGGTTATACTGCCTGGGATCCATCGTCACCGGCCTTTATTATGGATATCGGTGAAGGTAAAACGCTGTGCATTCCTACCATCTTTGTTTCCTATACCGGTGAATTGCTTGACTATAAAGCGCCCCTGCTTAAAGCGCTTGAGTCGCTGAACAAGGCTGCAGTTGATGTGTGCAATTATTTTGATAAGAATATCACCAAAGTTACCGCTACGCTGGGCTGGGAACAGGAATATTTTGTTATTGATGAGGCGATGTTCAATGCCCGTCCCGACCTGGTTGCGAGCGGAAGAACGGTTTACGGTCATGCCCCCGCGAAAGGTCAGCAGCTTGAAGATCATTATTTCGGATCCATACCTGAACGTGTATACGCTTTCATGCGTGATTTTGAGCAGGAATCTTACCGTCTGGGTATTCCGTTAAGAACCCGCCATAATGAAGTTGCCCCGGCACAGTTTGAGTGCGCGCCGATATTTGAAGAAGTGAGCGTGGCCGTAGACCACAACACCCTGTTGATGGATATTATGGATCGGGTAGCCCGCCGGCACCGCCTGAGAATCCTGTTACATGAAAAACCATTCGCAGGAATAAACGGCAGCGGCAAACACAACAACTGGAGCATGGCCACCGATACGGGTGTAAACCTGCTGGCTCCTGGCAAAACGCCAAAGACCAATTTGATGTTCCTGACCTTTTTTGTCAACGCCATCAAAGCCGTTCACGATAACGCCGCATTGCTGCGCGCTTCCATCGCATCTGCAGGAAACGATCACCGCCTTGGAGCTAATGAAGCCCCTCCCGCGATTATATCAGTGTTCATTGGTAAATATCTCTCCAACGTTTTGAACGACCTTAAAGAGCGGGTTGGCGAAAAGTTTGATGAGCAGGATGAAGCAATTCTTAAACTCGACCTGCACCGCAGCATTCCGGAACTGCTGCTCGATAACACCGACCGAAACAGAACTTCTCCATTCGCATTCACCGGAAATAAATTCGAATTCCGGGCTGTAGGTTCAACCGCCAACTGCGCTAACCCGATGACGGTGTTGAATGTAATTATGGCCGACAGCCTGAAGAAATTCAAGGCCGATGTTGACGCGCTGATCGAGAAAGGGGAGAAAAAGGAAATCGCGATCATGCATGTTATCCGGGAATACTACGTTAGCAGCGAGAAAGTACTGTTTGAGGGCGACGGATACAGCGACGAGTGGCATAAGGAGGCTGAACAAAGAGGCTTACCCAACATACGCACCACGCCTGAAGCACTGGATGCACTGGTATCTGAACAAACCAAACAGCTTTTCGAAAGCAACAATGTGCTAAGCGCTAAAGAAATGGAAGCAAGGCATGAAATAGAGCTGGAGAAATACATTAAGAAAGTTCAGATCGAAGCCCGGATCATGGGCGAACTGGCTACCAGTCATATTCTTCCTGCAGCCATCGCCTATCAGAATGTGCTCATCAAGAATATTGTTGGACTGAAAGAAGTTGGGCTGGAAGGTGAAGCCTTTTCCAATCAGCGCACCATCCTGGAAAAGATTTCTGAACACATCAGCAAAGTGAGCGAACTGGTATTACAAATGATCGAGGCCCGCAAAGTGTGCAATAAAATTGATGATACCCGTGAAAAAGCCATCAAATATGATCTTGAGGTGAAGCAGGCTTTCTTCGATAAGATCAGGTATCATGTTGACAAGCTGGAATTACTGGTCGGAGATCAGTACTGGCAGTTGCCCAAATACCGGGAAATGCTTTTCCTGCGTTAGACTGAGCATTAAAACATACATCAAGACCGGTTCTTTAAGAGCCGGTCTTTTTTTATTATACTAAAAAAGATCATCTGCGGTTCTCAAAAGTCGCGCGGGTTAGCCGATATACCGCACACACATCCTTTCCGAATTTGCGGATCTCCAAAAACTCAAATCCCAAGCGTTCGTAGAACCGCCGGGCCGCCGTATTTTGATCCAGGGGATCGATCCAAATTTCCATTACCTCAGGACTTGCAAAACACCTGGACAGGGCTTCCCGCATCATTAAGGTTCCATACCCTTTATTGAGGTTTTCCTGTTCACCGATCCAGATATCAAT
>JAEYRC010000075.1 GCA_023409675.1 Bacteroidota bacterium | reverse complement strand
CATTACTGCAGTGGGAATAATGAAATTACTGGAAGCAGGCAAGCTGACGATGAAATCGAAGGTTTTTGGCGCCGGTAGTATCCTGGGCGCCGACTATCCTAATGCGCCGGCAGGCATGCATGATATTACGGTAGAACACCTTCTTCACCATACGGTTGGTTCATGGGGTAACAATGCCAATGACCCCATGTTCAAACATCCTCAGATGAATCATAAGGAATTAATTAACTGGACGCTGGCCACATACCCTGCCAATTCCGGCCGCGGCACCTATATGTATTCGAATTTTGGCTATGCCTTACTGGGACGGGTTATCGAAAAGCTTTCCGGTAAATCGTATGAACAATTTATCAAAGATGAAGTGCTGAAACCCAGTGGTATCAGCACGATGTCTATCGGCGGCAGCACGCTTGCCGACCGTAAACCCAGTGAAGTGCTGTATTCCGGACAGGGCTATGATCCTTATGGTTACAACATTCCAAGGATGGATGCTCATGGCGGCTGGATTGGATCTGCAACAGATCTGGCAAGGTTTATCATCAGGGTTGATGGTTTTAATTCCAAACCCGATATCCTTAAACCGGAAACCATCAAAATTATGACTACCCGCAGTGTGCCTTCCAGCAATTATGCCAGCGGCTGGGGCGTTAACAACAACAACCATTGGTGGCATACCGGTGGCATCCCGGGTACCGCCGCTGAAATCATACGGGCATCTACCGGCTTTTCATGGGTCATATTATGCAATTCGAGAAGCTATGCCAACGGTTTTGATGGTGCGCTGGATAATCTGCTCTGGCCAGTCATCATGAATTCAGCTACTCCCTGGCAGAACATAGATCAGTTTTAATTTTAAAACCTTATATCGAAAACCCTTCCGTTCCCAAAAATGGAAGGGTTTTTTGTGCTCCGTTGGTTCTTCAAAATCGTAAAAACCGCATTTCAGTATTAGTATACTTATATAAACCTGTCTGATAACTGGCATGCAATACAATTCGCCGAAATAAAGGAATATTAACGCTTACCGAAAAACGTTATAGAAGTGTTGTTTGAAGCATGTTTCAACTTCATTAGTAGAATTACGAAATTATTTTTTCTAAAAAACTTGCAACCTAATTTTCTGCAGATTAGTTTTGCATCCGGAAAAGGGAATTTTCCCTAATTCGTACCTCAATCCCAAAAATGAAAACGTATATTTTTCTGGCTCTATGCCTGATGGGCATCTATATGCCCTCATCTGCCACCGTGTTTACTGTAAGTAATAATCAGGTTTCTCCTACTCCATTTACTACGATTTCTTCCGCCGTAGCTGCCGCCTCAGCCGGTGATACAATTTATATTCTTGGTTCGCCTACAGTTTATGATGCCTTCACGGTTAGCAAACGGCTGGTGTTTTTTGGTCCCGGTTTCAGCCCCGACAGAGCTGGCGATAAATTAACCGCTACAGTGCCATCCATTACCCTTTCTTCAGCGGCATCGGGAACTGAAATTCATGGGCTGGTGATCAATGGAAATATTACGGCTCAGGCTAACCTCAGCAATGTATCCATCATCCGTAATAAGATAGCTGGTTCTATCGGGCATTCGATTTCCACTTCATATACCTACACAACCTGGGTTATAAGCAATAACTTTTTCGGAAGCTCTATCCTTAATGCAGCTACATCTACATCTTATCATATTAATGTACTGAATACGCTGGTTGAAAATAATGTGGTGAAATCTTCCGGAGCCGTTATGAATAATGTTCAGGGCGATAAAGTATTTCAATTAAAGAATAATGTATTCATTACTTCTTCATCTGCAGCATTTACAAATTGTAAGAATGTGATCCTGAATAACAATATATTCATAAACTTTACTTCAAGCGGACTGCCATCCGACAGCTATGCGCAGCATAACCTGGCCTATCGCTCTGGTACAACATTGTCTGCATCATTTTTCCCTACAGGAAATGCGCTAACCCGCGACAATCTTATCAATCAGGATCCCCTTTTTGCTACGCTGAATCCCAGCCTGGCAACGGAAACAGACGATTACACCCTGCAACAGAATTCTCCGGCTATCAATGATGATCAGGATTGGAAGCAGATGGGTGTATTTGGTGGAAACCCTGCATCAAACTGGACTTATGCATCTATGCCCCGCCTGCCTTATATTCATACATTCCGGCTCGAGACAACTACTGTACCTGTAGGCGGAGCGCTGAAGCTGACCATCATTTCGAAAAAGCAGAATTAATATCCTGTCAACAAAGCTTATGAAAACCTTACTGCTTTTATTGAAAGCCTTCATGCTTACCATGCCGTTGTATGCGCAAAAGATCGTGGGCGTCGAGTATTTCTTCAATACCGATCCGGGTGCAGGAAAGGGAATAGCGTTGGCCGTTAATTCAGGGGATTCTGTTCTGCTCAGTGAATCAGTTTCACTCAATGGCTTAAAATCGGGTATCCATTATGTTTATGTCCGCAGTCTTACCGATCAGGGAATCTGGTCACCCGTAGCCGCTGAAATGTTTTACCTGGCAAAAGTGAATAGTTTTGAATCAGCTTATATTGTTGCCGCAGAATATTTCTTTGATAAGGATAATGGTGAAGGAACGGGTTCTCCAATAAACGCTGATTTTTCAAACAATGCTGAAGTTCAGATCATGATACCGGTTGAAGGCCTTTCAGAAGGTTTTCACCAGTTATATATACGGGTTCAAAAATCCGATGGTGTATGGTCAGCAGTAGAGCAACGGCAGATTTATGTGATGAAGAGCAGTGCATCAAAGATCACGGCTGCAGAATATTATTTCAATACCGATCCCGGACAGGGAAACGGATCGGCACTAACCGTTAACGCAGGTGACAGTGTACATATCGTTGCTGAAATTTCAATCCCTTTTTCAAATCCGGGTATACAGTATTTATATATCCGCACGAGAAACGAAGAAGGACACTGGTCACAGGTTGCCAGCAAACAGTTGTACATCAGTCCGCGTTTAAAGAATGGACCTATCAATGCAGCAGAATACTTCTTTGATCAGGATCCCGGATTTGGCAAAGGACAACAAATTGCGGTATCCTCCGGTGATGAGGTTCAGTTTGTAGCTGAAATCAACATCGATCAGCTCAGTACAGGATTTCATTTTCTGTATGTCCGCACGCAGAACTCCGATGGTATTTGGTCGCTTCCTGAAAGCCAGCTTTTCTATGTATCGAAGTCGCTATCGGAAATCGTTCGTGCTGAATATTTTTTCGATGATCAGGATCCCGGACCCGGAGTTGCTACTCCGCTGCTGATCAATTCTGCTGATACTGAAGCAAATTATTCGATTGCCCTTCCTGGGAATATGATGCCCGGCGAACATACAATTACCATGCGGGTACAGCAGGGAAACCTGGGATGGAATTTTTCAGAAACTCAGCGCTTTCTGGTTGAACAGTTGCATTCGTTGCCTGTCACACTTCTCTATTTCAAAGGCTGGCTCAATCAGCAAACTATCAATTTGAAGTGGGAGATAGCGGCTGACATCAATGCAAAGGAGTTCGTTATTGAGCGCTCCCGTGATGGAAAAATCTTTACAGCAATTTCGGCTATCATACCAAATGATAAAGAACCATTGTATAGCTTCAGTTATACCGACAGGGATGTAACGGAAGGTGAATATTATTACCGTTTGAAACATACCGGAGTAGATGATAAGACAGCTTATTCCGGGGTGTTGTATTTTAAGGCAGAGAAAAAGTTGGTATTACGCTTATATCCAAACCCTGCAGTTAATAACCTGCAAGTTGTTATGCCGGATTCCGGAAAGCCTGCAACTATTATGGTTATAAATCAGCAGGGGCAAATCGTTTTAAAACGCACTGTAAGTATAAGTTCTATAGAAATGCTGGATATCAGTCGGCTGGCTGCCGGTAATTATCAGTTGCTCCTAGAACAGGATGGTAAACGCTATGTTGAATCATTTGTAAAAAGACGATAGCATTTGTATAGCAGGCTCAGGGCAGCTAATTCCTGAGATTGATTTTAAAAGTATATCAGGGTTACATTATAAGGTCAACTTGAAAGGTTGGCCTTATTTGTTTCACAACAACCTGAAAAAGCAAATACATCATAGAAAGAATACGCGGTGAATGCCCGAAAGCAAAGTATAGATATCATTTCTACATAGTAATAACGATCGCCAGTATAACAGTCACGGATATAATTTCTGCGTTGAGAACAGTCTATAGGAAGTAATGATTTTGGGAGATAGTATTTATTTTATTGATTCCCCTCAACAGCGCTGAATAATTATTATGGGCCCTGCTTCACCGCTCTGTGCATCGTCTGTTGCGTCGCACTCTTGTACGGCAACAATTCTATTGAGCTTTTTAACAAGTACATTATTCGTGATAATACCCTGCCATAAAGGTGAAAACCACGATGCCCTTGAAAAGAGCTTTTCGAACTTTGAACAGAAAATTTTACTTAACTAAAATACTGTTCCTTGTCGAAATTCCGCAATAAATACCGAATTGAATCAACCCGTGCCACCTGGTGGGATTATACCTGGAACGGAGCTTATTTTATTACCATTTGTACAAAGGATATGCAGCATTTTTTCGGAACAGTTAAAAATGAAAAAATGGTCTTATCGCCAATGGGTGTAATTGCTGAATTGCTATGGTATGAGATTCCCAATCGTTCGAAAGATGTTATTCTGGGAGAATATGTGATTATGCCAAATCATATGCATGGCATATTGATATTGAATGCGGAGGATGCTGCAGATAAAAATGCCGAAAAAATGAATGCGGCGCATGCCGCCAATATGTTGCACGTAGAGACGTTGCATGCAACGTCTGTATTGCATGCAACGTCTGTATTACATGCAACGTCTGTGCAGCATGCTGCAAATAGGGATATTATGGATATAAATATGCCAGATATATATGCCGGGGATCGGAATGCGGAAAAAATGGATGCGTTGAATTTCGTAGAGACATTGCATGCAACGTCTGTGCAGGTGCAAGGTGGCCGGGTAATGAATGCCGGAAATATGTATGCTGCAATTATCAATTCCCCCCAATTCAATCCAATACATAAAAAGGATGAAAAAATGGCAGCGATCTCGCCAAAGGCGAATTCAATAGCTGCAATAATACGATCGTATAAATCAGCCGTAACACGGCATGGAAATAGGTTGGGATTGGAAAATGGCTGGCATCCCCGCTATCATGATCATATTATTAGTAATGAACTTGAATTTCAGCGTATTTCGAATTATATTATCAATAACCCTAAAAATTGGGAAAAGAAATATTGCGGAAGAAGTTAAAGATAGTTTCGCGGTTGTATACTGTAATCAGCTGAACAATCGTGCGAAATGATTTTCCAGGTGATTGCGCATGGCATTGCGAAATAATTCCGGTGAACCATTCTCAATTACATCAATCAGCCCTTTGTGGGAAACAAAGGTTTTTAAGAGTGGTTGATTTTTAAGCAATCCGCTTTGATGAACATAATCAAATACCGGCAACAACATTTTCTGAAACTTTTTCAGTGTTTTATTGCCAGTGATTTTATACAACTTGCCATGAAAAGCGATCTCATGTTCAATATTGAATAGATGATACTGAGTTGATGCCGGTTCATTGGCTACTATAGCCTTTAGTTCATCTATATCTTCCTTTGTGATCCGCTGAAATAACAGGTCGGCCATCCCGATTTCCAATACAAGTCGTATTTCGAACATTTCCTTGAGGGTTTCCTGATCAAGAATATGCGGATTCATACTCTTGGCCATGATTCCAAAAACATCCGGACTGGTAATTACGGCGCCTTTCTTTTTCTTCGATTCTATTAAACCCATCATACGTAGCCTGAGCAGGGCTTCCCGCACTACGGTGCGACTTACCCCCAGGGTCTCCGCCAACTCAAGCTCGGTGGGAATACTGTCACCAACCTTCAGGTGGCGATGCTTTAATAATTCGACCAGATTGGCCTCTACCTTATCTACTAACGAACTGGTATCTATAGCTTTTAGAGAAGAATACACCGGATGCTCACTCATATAGGATAAACTAAAAGATTTAAAATTACACCAAAACTGTCTGTTCAGGCTGAGTTATCCACATTTCGAGGATTTTTCTCTTTTCGGAGTAAAAGTAAAAATAAAATCCTACTTTTATTATGTATAACATAATAATTAACCAAATAACTGCTTGGCATGAAATCAGCAAAACATTGCATAGGGCTTCTCGCTCTATTGTTCCTCGCTCTTACGGGATGGACTCAAACCCGAACCATTACGGGCACAGTGAGGGCTGCCACTGATGGAGCTCCATTAGAAGGCGTAACAATCCAGCTTAAGGATAAGAATCTGGCAACCCAAACCAATTCCACTGGCGAGTTTTCCATTGCGGCAGCTACCGGAGATATCCTGGTGATCTCCTATACCGGCTATACATCCCGCGAAGTACCCGTAGGCAGCCAGTCCATCATTCAGATCAGCCTGGAAACTACTGACGATCGCCTCGACGAAGTGGTGGTCGTGGGCTATGGAACTGCCAGGCGTTCGAAGATCACGTCCTCCATCTCCAAACTCGACAATAGGATTCTTGAAACGGGGGTGCGCTCGAATCCTGCTCAGGCACTGGCCGGAACCATACCGGGTCTGCGGGTATCTACAGGCACGGGCCGCCCGGGCTCTCTGCCGGCAATTACCCTCCGCGGAGGTACGAACTTCGATGGCAGCGGCAGCCCACTCATCATTATGGATGGACAGGTACGCGCATCACTAAGTGATATCAACCCCGAAGACATCGAAAGTATGGAGGTGCTCAAAGATGCCTCCGCTACCGCTATTTATGGCGCCAGGGCCAGTAACGGCGTTATCCTGATCACCTCCAAAAGAGGCCGCGCCGGAAGATCATCCATAACCCTCAAAGCCAAACACGGCATTAATTATTTGAATGTGCCCTATGAATTTCTCAGCGCTGAGGATTATATAAAATGGTCGCGTATGGGTGTTGTGCAGGCTATCATTAATGGTACGTTTGGTACAGTGGCATCCAATTCCGCGCTTTCTGCAGTAGGCCCGCGCGGAACAGGCAATATCTATAAAGATGCCCAGGGCAATATTGTGGATGGAAATTACGCCACCAATGCCATCTGGAGCGTAATGCGTTTATCCGATATCAATCGCGAACTCCTGAATCAGCCGGGCTGGAAAACAATGAAGGATGCTGTGCCTACCAATGCTGACGGCAACTATGATCCCAATGGAACCTATGCCGACCTTATCTTTAAAGATTTCAACTATGGTGATTACGGCCTCTACGATAAATCGATAACCCAGGATTACAACATCGGCATGAGTGGCGGAAATGAGAACGGTAATTATTATGCTAACCTCGGGTATTATGATGAAGGTGGATTGTCGTTGGCTACCTTTTACAAGCGGCTCAACTTCACCATCAATGGTGATTATAAAATAAAAGAATGGCTGCGTTCAGAAAGCAGTCTGCAATATGCACGGGCTAACTGGAGGGACCAGTCGCTGCAAAATGGTGAAGGAAATTACTGGGGTCGTATGCTTTCTGCTCCACCAACAATGAGAGGTACCAACGCGAATGGCGAATTGTTACTGGGACGAGATGCCAGTGACGGTAATCCTTTGGTAAACATTGACAAATATATCCGGAAAAACCAGTCCGATAAATTCACGCTGGCGCAGTCCTTCCGTGTCGACCTGCTCCGCAACCTGTATGTCAAAATAGGCGGTATCCTTATGTACGATGAAAGCTTTAATGAGTCATTCAATAAAGATTTCCGTACTGGAATCTTAAGTTATACCAATCCGAATACCGGTTGGAACCGCGACCGGGCCAGTTCCGCGTCATTTGACAGAACGATCCGGCAAACCTATAACGCAATCGTGGATTACAACCTGAGCTTTCTTAATCGGAACAACATCGATGTGATGGCTGGTTTTGAATTCTATGACGCCTATAATCAGGGACTGGCTGCAAGTGGCCGCCTGGCGCCTACCGATGATTTTTCTGATCTGGGCTTAACCCTCAATAACCCCGAACAACAAACGCGGGGAACAGATACTTACCATGCCCGCGAACGCATCATGTCTGGCTTCGGTCGCCTGAATTATGATTTTGACGGAAAATATCTTGCTTCGTTTACTGTTCGCCGTGATGGATATTCCCGCTTGCTTGGAGATAACCAATACGGAACTTTCCCCGCATTTTCGGTGGGCTGGCTTGCACACCGGGAAGATTTCCTGGCATCTGCCGGCGATTGGCTGTCTTTTCTTAAACTTCGCGGAAGCTGGGGTAAGAACGGTAACATCGGGGGCATAGGCATATACGAACTGCAGGGTTCATATGGTTCCCAGGCTGCGTATAATGGAACAATTGGTTTTCTGCAAACAGGTCTGGCTAATCCAAACCTGCGTTGGGAAAAAACAAACACTGTAGAAGTGGGTGCTGATATGGGCTTTTTTAATAACCGCCTGAATTTTTCCGTTGCGGTGTATAACCGGATCACTGATGATAAAATTGCTAACGTTATATTACCTACTTCATCGGGTGTTTCCAGCATCCGTACCAACAACGGTAGTATGCGCAACCGTGGTGTAGAACTGGAAGCAGGATACAAGATCATACAAAATGAACAGATCGTTTGGCAGGTAAATGCCAACGCCGCCTGGAATAAGAACACCATTCTTAAACTGCCTTTCAATGGTAATGAAAACAACCGCCAGGGCGGTCAGCAGGTTTATGATCCCAAAACCGGTCGCGTGATCTGGGTTGGTGGTTTCCAGGAAGGACAGGAATGGGGTGAGATTTTTGGTTTTGTAGCCGATGGTATCATCCGCGATCAGAAAGATCTGGAATCTTATAATAAGGTTGATATTGCCGCTTCGATGGCCTATTCAAACGGAGGCGCGGGAAGAGGTGTTGCCAGTCAGAAACTGATCAATGAATACAATCTTAACGGAGGAGGATTTCGCTATATCGCCACCCAACTGGGTGATGTAATGTGGAAAGATCTTGACCGTAATGATACCATTGACTATCGCGACATGACATCTTTGGGTCGTCAGATCCCCCGTTGGACCGGAGGTTTTTCATCCAGTATATCCTGGAAAGGGTTCAATTTATTTGCACGCTTCGACTTCGGCTTGGGACATATTCAACAGGATTTTCAACAGCTTTGGTCTATGGCCAGCGCCCAGGGTGAATTCAATGTAACCTCACTGGTAAAAGAAACCTGGACTCCGGAAAATCCAAATGCTAAGTATCCGCGTTATACCTGGGCCGACCAGTTGAATACCAAGAATTTCGACCGGCCTAGCAGTATGTTCTATGTTAATTCAGGATACCTGGCCTTCCGGGAAGTTTCACTGAGCTATTCAGTTCCGACTGCCATCTTGCAGAAGGCAAGGATCAGTGCCCTGACCTTAACAGCAACCGGTCAGATTCTTGGAGACTTATCGAACAGTCTGCTGAATCTTCCGGAACGAACCGGCTTTCAGAACAGCGCCTATACTATTCCGACACAACTGGTTTTCGGGGCAAACCTGACTTTCTAACATTTATTCGAACAAACGATATATCATGAAAACATTCAAGTATTTAATTTATATAGCGGTATTTGCCTCCCTGGCAACATCGTGCCGAAAAACATTGGAACTTGCTCCGGAGGATTATTTCGGTGATGGAAATTTTTGGCAGAATGAATCGCAGGTGCGCAACTTTATGGTTGGTTTACACAAGCAGTTCCGCGATAACCAGTTTATGTTTTTGCGCCTGGGCGAAATGCGGGGTGGTGGATTCAGTAATGTCGACCGGCAGAATACGTCATTAAATGAATTGCCGATCATCGATCAAAACATTGATGAAAATTCAGCCGGAGTGGGCAACTGGGCCGGGTTCTACGGACCTATCCTCCAACTGAACCTGTTCATTCAGAAAGTTGAACCGCTTGATTTTTTAAGCGCGGAAAACAAGCAATACCTGCTCGGGCAGGCTTATGCGATGCGTGCCTACTATTATTTTCACCTGCTGCGCACCTATGGTGGTGTTCCCCTAAGACTTGAGCCTGAAGTGCTGAACGGTACTACCGATCCGGTATTGTTACGGAAAGCCCGCGCAACAGAAGCAGAAGTTCTTGCGGTGGTTAAAAGTGATGTTGATAAAGCAGTAACCCTCTTTGGTTCATCCGCGGTACCGGCTGATAAAAGTCAGTGGAACCCATGGGCGGCGCTTATGCTTAAGGGTGAGGTGTATCTGTGGTCTGCCAGGGTTTATGGTAATACCGGTGACCTGGCCACAGCAAAGTCAGCGCTTAACAGCATCTCCGGTCCGGTTCTTCAGGACGATTTCCGGAATGTCTTCGCGTACAACCGAAAAAATAATCCTGAAGTAATATTGGCTATTCGCTTCCGCGTTGGCGAAGCTGAAATGTCGGGTTACTCCATGTTCCTCTATTCCACCTTCAATTTCGACGGACAACATTATAAGGATTCACTCGCATCGGGCGCATTGCTGGTAGCTCCGCTGGTGATAGCCGCTACCAACTCACAACAGATCATACAACGTTATGGATATACCTTTGAGTTGTTTCAATCGTATCATCCCGAAGATGAACGCCGCGATGCCACCTTTTATGATTATTACCGGTTGAATACCAGCACAAATCCTCCGGTGGTACTGATTCGCAATACGGCCCTGGTTAAATTCCTCGGTACCATTGATGCGAACAAACGTTATTTTGCTGATGACTGGATTGTTTATCGCGAAGCGGATCGATTGCTGATGCTTGCTGAAATTGTTAATGCCGAAGGCGGTGATCCAACTCCCTACATCAAGGCCATTCGTGACCGGGCTTTTGGTGGTGCAGGCAATGATCCAAACCCTTTTGTTGCCGGCACACAAGATGAGAACGAACTGGCCATATTTGAAGAACGCAGCAAGGAATTTGTATATGAAGGCAAGCGCTGGTATGATCTTCGCAGAATGAAATACAACGGTGAAGCCCTGGTATTTAAATCTGGTAATCATCCTTATGGTGTATTGGATAAAGCCACCCAGGCATATAAAGTTTTATGGCCAATTCCTCCGGCAATCTGGACCAACGATCCTTTGGTGAATCAGACCCCCGGCTATCCCACCGCGAAACCAAATTAGATTAGATGGCAATTACCGGGTGCCGATCATCCGGTAATTGCTTATTTTAAGATTTTATAAAAAAGCACTATGCAGCTTAAACCACTTGAAGGACTGATCGCCGCGCCATTCACTCCTATGCATGCCGATGGCGCGCTTAAATTGTCTATCATTCCTCAATATTATAAAATGCTTAAGGAGAATGGTGTAAAAGGCGCGTTTATATGCGGCTCCACGGGCGAAGGGGTGTCAATGACGACCAGAGAAAAAATGCTTGTTACCGATGCCTGGGCGGCCGCATCGCGAAATGATACGGCGTTTAAGGTAATGCTGCTTCTTGGAGGTACCAGTATGGAAGATTGCAAAGCCCTTGCGCTTCACGCGCGGCAGGCAGGCATTTACGGCATTTCTTTTACCGCTCCGTTTTATTTCAAGCCTGCGGGTATAGAACAACTGGCATCTATGTGCGAAGAAATCGCTTCCGTTACTCCGGATTTGCCCTTCTATTATTACCACATTCCTGTCCTGACCGGAGTTGGTTTTGCAATGTATGATTTGCTTCAGGCGGTGGATGAACGTATTCCGAACTTTGCAGGCATTAAATACACCCATGAAGATTTTATGGACTTTCAGTCCTGTATGAATTTCAAAAATGGTAAATACGATATGTTATGGGGCAGGGATGAAAACATGTTGTCAGCACTGGTACTGGGTGCTAAAGGCGCTGTTGGCAGTACATTTAATTATGCGCCATCACTCTACCTGGAAATGATTGAAGCCTTTCATCAAAATGACCTTGACAGCGCGCGCCAGTTACAGTTGAAATCAATAAATATGATCCGCTTGCTGGGAAAATACGGTGGAATTGCTACCGGTAAGGCCTATATGAAACTGGTAGGAATGGATTGTGGCGGCTTTCGCCTTCCGGTTAAGAATATGGGAGAGCAGGATTTTAATGCTTTCCGCGAAGAAGCGCGTCAGCAGGGATTCCAGGAATTCTGTTCCCGCTTGCCTGTTGGCGAGCAACTCGAAGCCTGAAAGAAAGAAGTTTAATCAACTCCTGAGAAAACCAATCACACTGATTTCACCACATTTATTACATCAACCTATAACACCGAAGTGGATAATACGATTGAGAACAAACTCCAGGTGCAGGAGAACCGAAGGACATGTATGCGTGCCCTGACATTCAATCTTTTGCTGCTTCTATTATTCATCATGGTGTCGGCATGACACACA
>JAEYRC010000058.1 GCA_023409675.1 Bacteroidota bacterium | reverse complement strand
GTATATCCGGTTCTGGTAAAAGGGGAACAGCAAATTAAACTGATTTGATAAACAGGACATTTCAGCAGAAGCGCATCTTCTGCTGAAATTTCCACATACATCTGCGAATGAATTCATCCGAACTCTTTGATCTTACCGGAAAAACCGCGCTGGTTACGGGCTGCAGCAGAGGTATCGGTAAGGCGATGGCAGAAGGCCTTGCTGCGGCAGGCGCCGATATTATTGGGGTTTCGCACGCCCTCAAACCCGGAAGCGATAGCGAAAAAGCGGTTAAAGAATATGGTCGTACCTTTTGGCCTTTCAGGGCAGACCTGTCTGACAGGAAATCTTTATATGAATTCTGTCATGCAGTGCAGAAAGAACTTCCGCCGGTGGATTTTCTGATCAATAATGCGGGTACTATTTTACGTCAACCAGCAGCCGAACATTCCGATGACAACTGGGATACCGTTATGGCAACGAACCTTGATGCACCCTTCATCCTTACACGCGAGATCGGCAGGGGGATGTTGCAGCGCGGTAGTGGCCGTGTGATCTTTACCTGTTCACTGCTGTCGTTCCAGGGCGGAATAAACGTACCCGGTTATGCCGCGAGTAAAGGCGCTATTGCCAGCCTGGTGAAAGCTTTTGCGAATGAGTGGACCGCCAGGGGTGTGAACGTAAACGGTATCGCACCCGGCTATATTGCCACCGATAATACGGAAGCGCTTCGCAATGACGCCGAACGAAGCCGGGCGATTCTGGATAGAATCCCCGCGGGACGATGGGGAGAAGCCACAGACTTTGCCGGACCGGCAATTTTTTTGTGTGCTCCTGCTTCAGCCTATGTCAGTGGTACCATCCTCACCGTTGATGGTGGCTGGATGGGCCGTTAATTAAATTTATATACATTATGGAAATTCGATTTCAGCACAGTCCGGGAGAAACAGCATCGATGCAAACGCAGCAACTCAGAGAGAATTTTCTGATTCGTAAGCTCATGAGCGCCGACAGGATCGCATTAACGTATACACAT
Source organism: Bacteroidota bacterium (assembly GCA_023409675.1). Lineage (GTDB taxonomy): Bacteria > Bacteroidota > Bacteroidia > Chitinophagales > Chitinophagaceae > Flavitalea. Next base: position 6,113 of record JAEYRC010000058.1, on the reverse strand, counting down.
TACGACCGGATGATCATTGGTGGTGCAGTACCGGCGGCTAAGGCCCTATTGTTAACTGCTGATCCCGAACTGCGTGCGGATTACTTTCTTGAACGACGTGAACTCGGAATTATCAATGTTGGCGGCCCCGGATCCATAACGGCCGGAGATGAATCCTTTGCGATGGAAAAACTGGATTGCCTCTATATCGGTAAAGGCTGTACCCAGGTGGCATTTCATTCCACCGATTCCACCAATCCCGCGCTATATTACCTGCTTTCCGCACCCGCACATCAGCAGTACCCCACCCGCAAATTCACGAGCGCGGATGCTGCCCCCGCGGAAATGGGTTCAGTTCATACTGCCAATAAGCGAACGATCTATAAATACATTCATGCGCAGGGTATTGCCAGTTGCCAACTGGTGATGGGCTTAACTATACTTGCTGAAGGCAGTGTATGGAACACCATGCCTGCGCATACACATACCCGTAGGATGGAAGCCTATTTTTATTTTGATGTGGAAGATGATCAGCGTGTGATACATTTTATGGGTGAACCAACGCAAACCCGGCACCTGGTGGTTGCCAACCATGAAGCTATCATTTCACCACCCTGGTCGATCCATTCCGGATGCGGCACGGCTAAATATGGCTTCATCTGGGGAATGGCCGGCGAAAATTATTCGTATACCGATATGGATCCGGTTACGCTCGACACCCTGCAATAAGCGTTAATCTGCTGAAGTATGAATAAGGTCTTATGTTTTGGCGAACTGTTACTGCGCTATTCTCCCAAACTGAACCTGGGATGGATACGCCAGGCATCCATGCCCGTGTATGTCGGTGGAGCGGAAGTGAATACGGCTGCAGCCCTGGCACTATGGAATATCCCAACAGAACTGGTTACTGTATTGCCCGATAATTACCTCAGCCGGGAAATTCAGAATTATCTTAATTCCAGGCATATCGGAACAGCAGGGATCCGGCTATCGGGCTCCAGGATCGGCAGCTACTACCTTCCGCAGGGAACTGATCTGAAAGGCGCCGGCGTGATCTATGACCGCGAGCATTCTTCTTTCTATAACCTGCAGCCTGGCGATATTGACTGGGATGAAGTACTGGATGGCGTATCATGGCTGCATTTGAGTGCCATTTCCCCCGCGCTCAATGCCCGTACCGCAGCGGCCTGCCTTGAGGCGGTACGATCGGCTGCAGCAAAAAATATCGTGATTTCTATCGACCTGAATTATCGCGAAAAGCTCTGGCGTTGGGGGAAAACTCCCGCGGAAATTATGCCCGGGCTGGTTGAACATGCCAGTCTGGTGATGGGTAATATCTGGGCGGCGGAAAAAATGCTGGGCATAGCGGTCGACCCGACACTCGGATCGAAAAAAGAGCATTACCTCCGACAGGCAGAAATAACATCCAGGGAGCTTATCGACCGATTTCCATCGGTTCAAACCGTGGCCAATACGTTCCGCTTCGACACTGCAGGCACTGTTCAGTATTATGCTACTCTGCTGGAGGGCGGGGAGTTTTCCGTCAGTCGTGAATACAGTACTGATACCGTAATCGATCGGGTGGGAAGTGGTGATTGTTTTATGGCCGGGCTGATTTATGGCACCCTCAACAAGCTTTCCTATGATGAAAAAATAAATTTTGCTGCTGCGGCCGCTTTTAGCAAGTTGTTTATTCAAGGCGATACAACCACGTCTTCCGTCGCGGATGTTTACCGCCGGCTTAACGGTTAAAATTTGGAAAGTGGACATTTTTCCTGTACCTTAGCCTAAATTGTCTATTATGTCATCAGCACCCAAAAAAGAAGCATCCGAAGAACAGAAGGCGGCGCTTGCCGAAATGGTGGCAGCCTTTATACAGAAGGGCGCATCGGTCAACCGCCTGACCTGGGCCATCCTTGGGGGTGAGAATTTTATTTCCGATGCCCCGGTAAACAGTTTAGAATTTGTGGAAGCGGGGAACAAGGGTATATCAAAATCATCGGTGGTAAACCTGGCAGGCTTCATGGAGGTGCCGCTGAAAGATATAGCCAACCTGCTCAATATTTCCTATAAAACACTGGGCCGCAAAAAGGCATCCGATAAAATGGATTCCCTGGCCTCATCCCTATCCATTGAAATCGCGTCTACCGTAGCCCGGGGATTGATCGTTTTTGAGGATTCCGAGAAATTCAACCGCTGGCTGCACAAAAAGAATAATGCACTGCAGGGTAAAACTCCCTTCGACCTGCTGAATACGCCTACAGGTATTAATATTGTAAATCGTCTTCTGGTGCGCATCGAAGAAGGCATTTATACCTGATCTATGCTGGTATACCGGATTGTAAAACAGGAAAGGCGGGCGCGGGATCTTTCCGGAACGGGAGCTTTCCTGGTTGGCGGGCGATGGAATTCGGAAGGAACCTATGCATTATACACCAGTGAAAACCCCTCGCTTGCTCTACTCGAACTTTTGGTACACGCCGATGAAGCGGATCTGCCACCGGATATGTATGTCTTGACATTAGAGATTTCCGATGCAGCGCCTGTGCATACCATTAAGGCCACCGACCTGCCAAAAGACTGGCGAACTGTCGGAAATCAGGAACTGAAAGAAACCGGTGATAAATTATTTAAGGAGAAACAGGTCTTTATGATCAGTGCGCCTTCGGCCGTTTTTCCGGGTCAGCGGAATTTTATTCTGAACCCCCTATACCCTTCATACTCCCGCCTTGTAAAGATCAAAAACGTGGAACGGTTGGCGGTTGACCAACGCCTCAGAAACAGAAGCATACCGGAAGGCTGACAGCTACTGCAAGCAATAGAATTAATTCTTAATACAAAACATATGACATCATACGAACAGATATTTGAAAACAACCAGCGTTGGATCGCTTCAAAACTGTCAGAAGACAAAGATTTTTTCAGCCAGTTGTCGGGAGAACAGAATCCGGATTACCTGTATATCGGCTGCAGCGACAGCCGGGTGACCGCCGAAGAGATCATGGGCCTGGGACCTGGTGAAGTTTTTGTGCATCGAAATGTCGCCAACCTTGTTAACAGTGTCGACCTGAATGTAATGTCGGTTATCAATTACGCTATCCGGCACCTACACGTAAAACATATTATTGTATGTGGCCACTATAATTGCGGTGGGGTAAAGGCTGCGATGCAGCCCCATGATCTTGGAATTCTGAATCCCTGGCTGCGCAGCATTCGCGACATTTACCGCCTCCACAAACAGGAGCTCAATGCTCTAACCAATGACATGGATCGCTATAACCGGCTTGTTGAACTGAATGTTCAGGAACAATGCATCAATATTTTGAAGACGGCCGCTTTACAGCTTAGTATCCGCGATAATGGATATCCACAGGTTCACGGCTGGGTTTTCGATATTCATAACGGGCAAATCAAAGATTTGCAGATCAATACCCAAAAGATCCTTGCTGAAATAAAAGAAATCTATGACCTTACCGAAAGCGGTGAGTGAGGTGCTGCCGGAGTAGGGAAGCGGATTTAGCCTTTGATTAACGTTTAAACAATGATTGTGGGCGTAATTTTAGGCTTTAAACGGATCCCCCATGACATTTGCCGAATACTCCGATTTTCATCAGCAGTTGCTGACGATTGCTGCGGATCAACAGCAGCCTCCATATACCAGTGCGTTATATCTTGATTATACCCGGATGAATTTTCAGCGCTCCAGGCGTTGGCTTAAAACCCTGGAACTGGAACCGCAACTGGTCGGACTGCTCCGGCGTATTCAACAACCGCAGCACTGGCTGCTGATCACCGAGCCCTGGTGTGGCGATGCGGCCCACAGCGTTCCGGTCATACAACTTATGGCTGAAGTTCAGCCGCTTATACAGCTCGAAATCCAACTCCGCGACCAGGAACCCTATACCATCAACAAATACCTCACCAGGGGAGGTAAATCAATACCCAAGCTCATCATGCGCAGTGAAACCGGCAAGGATTTGGCCGTCTGGGGGCCACGTCCACTGGAATGCCAGCTCCTCTACGACCGGCTGACCGCAGAAGATGCTGATTTCGAAACCATAAAAATGCAATTACAGCACTGGTACAATACCGATAAAGCTCGCAGCATCCAGGAGGAAATACTCGGATTGCTTAAAAAATTTGTTCAGCCTGTTGAAGTTGCTGAACACCCGCTATATTAATTTTTAATCATTCACATATTGTAGCGGCTTTATTGATCAATACTGTTTCATAACGCAGTGTTATTTTGAGTTCAGTTGAACAGGTTTAGGTTGATTAAACTGTACGCTCAATGCAGGCTTTTAACTCCTCTCTTTTATTGCTCACCGATGGCAGGATTGGTTTCATCAACCCAAACCATTTGCATCGGGCTCATCAAACCATGATCTACGCCCCGGAGGAGCGAAAGGTTAACAGCACACCAAAACAAAACAACATTAGCTCCGTTGTAGCGCTACATTGATTAAAATTTCCTGAAGAGCTTGTTATCGCTCCTACGTAGCAGGCATGGGGTTGAATGTTAGCTACCTACTATTGACCTTTCCCGCCTACGGCGCGGGCTTCATGCGCATTGGAAATTGGGTTTCTATAACGCAAGTTCATCAGAAGCCCATCCTGTCAAATTAATATATGTTGTCCTGTTCACATTAAACATCACCGGTAAAGCCGTTTTCCATCCCCGTCATGTTTTGTTCCTATTCGTGGTGCTTTTATTGCATCCAAGGGCATAGGAATGCTGATGTGTTCCTTAAAGCGATGCCATGTCACCATTAAAGGCGAATAAACCGTTTGCACATTACCTGGCCATGTGGGGATGTATTTCCACCGGTATCGTTTACCTGGGCATAGGGGTAGTGGCCCTACTGTCGTTTTACCAGTTGAAAGAAGGTGGTGCCGACGAAAGCAGCCTGATGGTTTACCTCAATCGTTTTTTTGCCGGAAAACTACTGATCGGGTTAATCTTATCCGGAATGGTCAGTTATATCATTTGGCGGTTTTATGAGACCATAAAAGACCCCTACGATTATGGAAAAGATCTTCGTGGCCGGTTACGCCGTACCGTTATACTGTTGAGCAGTCTGGCGGATGGGTTGATAGCCTATTCGGCCCTGGTGGTTTTGCTCGGTACAGGGGGGTATAATGCCAGCGGCCTCCCGAAGCAGGAGCGAAAAATGGCGGCAGAAATTTTGGAACTTTCCTGGGGAGCAACGGCACTTACTGCGATAGGAATTCTGATTATCATCACCGGCATCATGCAAACCGGATATGTAGTAAGTAATACCTACCGCGAGCGAATTGACATTTATCACCTGAAAGCGTTCACCCGAAAAACAGTTGTATTGCTGGCCTGGACGGGACACTTTGCCCGTGGAATCATATTGACCATCATCGGGTATCATTATATACTGGCAGGTACTCAACAAGATGCGAATCGTGTGGTGAATACGGATAAAGCGTTTGATTTTATCGGTGATCACGCCGGAGCGGCGCTGTTCATAATTGTGGCAATAGCCACTGTTTTCTACGGAATTTTTATGTTCATTATGGGCTGGAATTATGATTCCGACAAACATTAACAGACGTTTTCACCATAAGTTTGTTCTTTTTCAGGAAATCACTTTTTACATAATTGCAGCAGTATATAAAAATGTATGCTGTAATGGATTCTGATTAACGTTTATACGTTAATTTCAATATGGAAAGGTTTAAACACCATGTATCATCATTAAATCAGATGTACATTAATGAATTTCAATCTGTTCAGTATTACACCGGGATTGAACCGCCTGATCAGCGTAGAAGCTGCAAATTATCCGATTGTTGCTGCCAGTAATGATTTGCTGAATTGGTTTAACCTCAGCCGCAATCAGGTTATCGGCGAATCTTCTCTTTCCATTTCTTTTCCACGGGATGAAGCCCTGACATCTCATGAAGCCGGACAGCTAAAAGCATCCTATGATTTTGTTATCCGGTATAAACAACAACATCAGCTTTCGCGGCTGAAATATGAATTATCCGGATCCGGCCAGCCGCATATCCGCTTTGTTTCAGTAACCAACATACCACTTCTTGATGACAACAATCAACTGAAATTTATACTTCATCATGAAGAAGATATCACCAGTGAGGTCGCG
>JAEYRC010000045.1 GCA_023409675.1 Bacteroidota bacterium | reverse complement strand
TCATTAAACCTGGTCCACCGGTTCAGCACCGCATTCAAAGCTAATCTTTCGGCTTCACTAGCCAACCGTGCGCCGGATATCAATGAGCTGTTCAGTGATGGCATTCATCATGGTACTGCAACATATGAACAGGGAGATATTACGCTACAACCCGAACATGCTATCAATACCGGGCTGGGCTTATCTTATTCGGCCCGAAATAAGGCATTCAATGCGGAAGTTTACCTGTACAATAATCATATCCGCGATTTTATATACCGCATTCCTGTACCCGATGATCCTGTTCTAACCGTTGCCGGAGCATTCCCCCGGATCCGTTTCGAACAAACTAATGCCCGGTTACGGGGTATTGACGCGAGTGCAGATATCCGCATTCATTCTATGCTCACCCTTGGCACCAAAGCTTCTGTGCTCCGTGCCTGGAATAAAGTTACCAACGACTGGCTGATCCTGATGCCCGCTGATCGCTTTACGCAGTCACTGACCGTTGACCTGCCCGCGTCTTCGGGTTTCATCAATAATTATATCAGGTTGGAATACCGCTCGGTATTGAAACAACACCGCGTACCGGAAAAGCCCGGTGTTATGATGGATTATAAAGCACCGCCTCCTGCCTATAACCTGGTGAACATTCATGCTTCAACTACCACCAAATTTGTACATAAACCGGTAACGATCAGCCTGGGCGTTCAAAACCTGTTCAATACGGCCTACCGTGATTATATGAACAGTTTCCGCTATTTCACTGATGACATGGGACGAAACATTTCGCTGCGTATTAAAATACAATTCGATTAAACCATCAACTTAACCACAAAAACAATAATTATGACCACGTTGAAAAAACTATTCTTTTTGAGTTTCGCATTGCTTTTTTTCATCGCCTGTAAGAAAGACGATGTTATTGAAGACAATGATAATGAACTGATCACTACGGTGGAACTCAGCTTTACCAAACAGGGAACATCTACTCCGGTAGTTTATACCTGGAAAGACACCGACGGCCCCGGAGGGTCTAATCCCGTTATTGAACCCATTCTGCTGGATGCCGCATCTGCATATAACCTCTCCATTCGTTTCCTCGATGAAAGTAAAAATCCGGCAGAGAACATAACACAAGAAATAAATGCTGAATCGGCTGTCCATCGCATTTATATTATTGGAGATGCCAACTCGGGATTAGCAATTACCAATTTGAATAATGACAGCAACGGCTTACCTCTGGGGCTAACCGCGCAAATCACAACTGCCACCCCTGCCAATGGATCATTGAGAATTGTACTGCGTCATTATGGTGAAGGCGGGAAAGATGCTTCCGATCCGGTTACCAGTCCCAAAGCCAGTTCAGATGCTGATGTTAGTTTTCCATTGACGGTTCAATAAGGGTAACTTATGCACATGGTGTGTGGAAAAATCCACAAAATCTAATAAATCCCGATTGTACTTCATTGAGTATCAATCGGGATTATTTGTTTTTCAGCTTGATATGCATAAAGGCACAGGGTTTGTATTAAGGGTATGTGCACCACCAGTTAAGCAATTGTGTGAAAGTGGGCGGTGTCAATATTCTAAAACAAAAAACAACCAACATGAAAAAGTTAAGTTATTTATTAATTGCTGCTGCTGCATGGACATTTCAGGCTTGCGGAGATGCAGAACACGACCCCATTGAAGCGGCACAGGAAGTAAATGAAGAAAAAGGAACTCTGGATTCTTCGCTTAATGATGGCGGTTTATTCGGTAAATCCGATGCTGATTTCATGGTGCTTTCTGCAGGAGCAGGGATGCTTGAAGTGGAAGCCGGTAAACTCGGTGAACAAAAAGCAACTAACCCACAGGTAAAAGAATTTGCTGCTATGCTGGCTAAAGATCATGAAGCTGCCAACAGCGAATTAAAAGCACTTGCTGCACAAAAAAACATCACTCTGCCTACGGCTATAGGTGAAGATCACCAGGAAGACCTGAACGACCTTCGGGAAAAATCCGGTGCTGATTTTGATAAAGAGTTTATGGACATGATGGTTGACCAGCATGAAGAAGATGTAAATCGTTTTGAAAAATTCGCGAACGATGCTGAAGATGCTGACATCAAAGCTTTTGCCGGTAAAACTTTACCGAAGCTCCGTGCCCATCTTGAAAAAGCCCGTACCATTAAAGATGGCTTGAAATAAATCCAATTCCATTATTAGAAAAAAGGTAAGCTAACGCTTACCTTTTTTTATGTCTATTGGGTAAACAAAAAGTATTTGAAGTTTTGACTTATTCAATAGTCGCTACGCTCCGGGAGCCCTCCAGATTGAAGCACTCTTGCTGTACGTCATTGTAAGATACCTGCTAAATTTAATCACTTTAGCAGCCCGTCATTGCGAGGGCTTTGCCCGAAGCAATCCAGTAGAATTATTAATTTTTGATTTCGTTTTTGATTGCTTCTTGTTTTTCTGGATTGCTTCACCTCCGGCTCTCAATGATGAACGCACTTTGCTTCACGTCATGGCGGGATGCATGCCAGATTAGAACATACTTGCACTACGTCATTGCAAGATGCCTGCTAAATTTAATCACTTTAGCAGCACGTCATTGCGAGGGCTTTGCCCGAAGCAATCAAGTAGAATTATTATTTTTTGATTTCGCTTTTGATTGCTTCTCGTTTTTCTGGATTGCTTCGCCTCCGGCTCGCAATGACGAACGCTCTTTGCTTCACGACATGGTAGATGCCTGCCAGATTAGAACACACTTGAAATAGGTCATTGTAAGATGCCTGCTAAATTTAATCACTTTAGCAGCACGTCATTGCGAGGGCTTTGCCCGAAGCAATACAGTAATTATTAATTTTTGATGTTGTTTTTGATTGCTCTCGTTTTTCTGGATTGCTACGCCTCCGGCTCGCATGACAAACGCACTTTGCTTCACGTCAGGGCGGGATGCCTGCCAGATTAGAACACACTTCCACTAGGTCATTGCGAGATGCCTGCAAAACTTAATCACATTATTAGCACGTCATTGCGAGGGCTTTGCCGAAGCAATCCAGTAGAAGTATTAATTTTTGATTTCGATTTGGATTGCTTCTCGTTGTTCTGGATTGCTTCGCCTCCGGCTCGCAATGACGAACGCATTTTGCTTCACGTCATGGCCGGATACCTGCCAGATTAGAACACACTTGAAGCACGTCTTGTAAGATACCTGCAAAATTTAATCACTTTAGCAGCACGTCATTGCGAGGGCTTTCCCGAAGCAATCCAGTAGAATTATTTAATTTTTGATTTCGTTTTTGATTGCTTCTCGTTATTCTGGATTGCTTCGCCTCCGGCTCGCAATGACGAACGCATATTGCTTCACAGAACAACCCAGTTAATGATTTGCATTAAATGAAGATGAGCCGGATTTTTGATTACAGTGTTGAAGCATGTCAGTGACTTCCTGTGCTAACCCACATCTATACCCGGTGCAAGTTGTATATGCTCTATCGCACGTCCAACAGCTATTGATCGTTCGGTCAGGCCTTTTTTCAACTCCACCCAATCGCCCAGATCATTCTGCCATACAAAAAGGATAGGCCCTCCGACAAGTTTTACAATATAGTGTAACAGCCGGCCTTCATGCTTAAATGGTTTTATGATGGCAGCCTGCCATTCGCGGTTCCACCGGAATAAAGTTTCGATGATGTTTTCACCGGAATGCAACTCCTCATGGTTTGGTACTTCACGCATAACATCAGATTTCCTGTATAGAATAAAAATCTTTTGCCAGAGCTGTTGTTGACAGTTTTCCCCGTTCAGTGGAAAAATATTGATGTGGGAAGAGAAACCAGGTTCTATTAAACGCTCTCACAACTCAGTAATGATACGGCAACTAGAGCTAAGAGTTATAATTACCTTCAATATCGATACGATAATAAACCATCACTAATACCATGAGCAGATTATCAGCATAGATAAAGAGCTAGTAGTTCCGGCTTATACGTTGATCTTAACGGTTATTGGCAAGATAATGCTGAACCTGTTCTACGCGGTTACTTCCCGTAGCCCGTACAGCCTGAAGTAATTGAAGGCAGGATACCTCAAACTTTTTAGCCCAGTAAATGGCTTCCCGGGGCTGCTCGAGATGAATACGTTTATCGTGCGATTTTCCGGGTTTTACAGTTGGATAACCCATACGCGATACGTTTTAGCTAAAATTAAGAAAAAATTATGCCCCGGCCATTTCTGTTCAAAATAAGGCTACGCTGGCATATCAATTTTACCACTTAGGGTTGAAACCGGTACGTATGAAATACATTTTTCCTGTTGTTTTTTTCTTTGTGATTTCCGGTTGCAGCACACCGGGAAGCGGGTTATTTACCCAGAAATCCCCGCACGAACGTTATGGCCAGGCCCTGGTTCAGGCCGGACTCGACCAGAGTGTGCTGGGCTTAAAATGGTTTAGTGCCGCAGATTCAGGATTAACCAGTCCGTTGCAGGTAGCAGTTCCCTATTCAGAAAAAGGATTCTTTGACGCCGCAGAGCCGCAGGCTGTTGGCCTTCGGTTCCCGGTCAGAGAAGGCGAAAAAATACAACTTCAGCTCGAAAAGAAACCGGCCAGTGGTTTTCAACTCTTTTTTGAACTCTGGGAGCTGCGCGATAATGACCGTCCACCAAAACTAATTAAAGCGGCCGACAGTACGGAGGCGGTAATAGATCATGTAGTAGCTGCATCGGGCAGATACCTGGTCAGGCTTCAGCCCGAATTGCTGGGTACTGGTGAGTACCAATTGAGTATTTCAAGCGGTCCTTCCCTGGCATATCCAATTGATGCTCCCGGTAAAAATCATATTAAAAGTTTTTGGGGAGCTGCACGCGATGGTGGCGCGCGCAGTCATGAAGGGATAGACCTGTTTGCAGCCCGTTTAACGCCTGTTGTTGCCGCTGCCGATGGTCGGGTTACCCGGGTAAATAACAACCGGTTAGGCGGAAAAGTTGTATGGATGCAGCCGGAAAACACCAATTATTCGCTGTATTATGCGCATCTTGACTCCCAGTTGGTACAAGCCGGCCAACGTGTCTCAACAGGAGATACGCTTGGCCTTATGGGCAATACCGGGAATGCACGCACTACCGCACCACATCTACATTTTGGAATATATTCCCGGGGCGGTGCAGTCGATCCGCTGCCTTTTGTAAATCCGCAACGGCGGGAACCCGATGCCCTTCCGGAATCATCGGCGCTTATTGATACAGAAGCCCGCCATTTTAGCGTTCGCTCCCGAAGCGGAGCACGCATGTTTATCGCTCCTGACGCGAAAAGCGAAGCAATACAACAAATACCTTCCGGAACGGTTTTACAGGTTCGGTCATTCAACCGCGACTGGTACAGAATACAGACGCCTGATCATCAGCTGGGTTTTATTCCGCGCAGCGCACTCATCTCAGCGTCAGAACCCCTTCGAACACAACAACTTACTGCCGCAACACCACTGCTTGCAAAGCCCGATAGTATTTCCCCACATAAACAAACCCTCGATCCTGGTCAGCAGGTGAAAATTTTAGGTCAGTTCAGTAGCTGGTATTTCGTTCATACCGGCGATAACCTGGGGTGGATTTTGAAATAATCATCTGTTCACCTTTGTTTTCTGACCGGATGTATAGGTATGGAAAACAAAAGCAGGAAATACCGGATCCGGCGAAGTTTACCGCTGGCACTGCTGGCGTTCCTCACCTTATTTTCAGGAGGCCTCATTTATTTCCTGTCGGAACAATTTCCTGATCCACACTATTATGTCTATCCCTTTCTGCTGACATTCATCTGGCTTATCTGGTACCTGCATCATGTAGAGCTGAGTAAAAATGCCATCGTGGCAATATTTTCATACGATAGGATAACCGTTCGGCCTTATGCAGGTTTTGGAGCGTCTACGGATTATTTCTGGGCCGATTTTGATGGCTATGATATTAAGCTGCTTCAATCCGAAAGCCGGTCTTTTGAATACCTGAATCTTTATATCAACGGTAAAAAAGCGCTGTCCTTTTCGGATTTTTATCATGAAAATTACCGTGAAATTAAACACACCGTCAAAGGAAAACTAGTCGTTTTCCGCAAGCAATCTCTCTGATCCTTTCAACCAACTCCCCCTGTTCGTAATTTCCGTTTATCCCTTTTTTATTCAATGTCTATTGATTTTTCCGCAATTTTACTACTTTAGTATTTCCTCTGATTACTGCAATCCTATTCCTCCCCATTGTAAACACTTTTTTTACCACCATTAAACTTACATGTCATGAAAAAGGTTTTTCGTGTATTGGGGATCGTTGTGTTGTTGATTTTAGTCGCCATTCGCGGAATTGCTACCTATGTTAAACTGGCGCTGCCTGATGTTGGTAATCCGCCGGAAGTAAAAGCGGATATGAATGCGGAGACCATCCAGCGGGGTGAATACCTGGCCAACAATGTGATGATTTGCATGGATTGCCACAGTACGCGCGACTGGGCGGCTTTTTCCGGACCTCTGAAACCTGGCACACTGGGGCAGGGGGGCGAATTATTCGATCAATCGATGGGATTTCCGGGCAAATATTATTCTGCCAATATAACGCCTTCCGGAATTGGCGACTGGACCGATGGTGAAATATTCCGGGCGATTACTACGGGAGTACGCAAATCGGGTAAGCCGATCTTTCCGGTGATGCCTCATAAGAATTATGGCCAGCTTTGCGAAGAGGATATCCTGGCTGTGGTTGCCTACCTCAGAACCCTTGCTCCTATAGACTATACGGTTCCTGAAAGTGAATCCGATTTTCCTATGAATTTTATTATCAATACCATTCCAGAGCCTGCCCATCTCTCACCCATGCCGTCTAAAACAGATGAGTTGGCCTATGGAAAATATCTCGTAACCGCTGCAGCCTGCGCGGAATGCCATACACCTTTCGACGGCAAAGCATTTGATGAAAAGTTCACACTTGCCGGAGGCCGGCAGTTTCCTTTGCCCGGTGGCATTGTCACCTCTGCCAACCTTACCCCCGATATGGAAACCGGTATCGGAAAGCTCACTAAAGAAAATTTTGTCGGATTGTTTTCAGCCTACCGCGACAGTTCCATGCGGTATCGCCCGGTAAGCCAGCAGGATTTTAATACCATCATGCCCTGGACGATGTATTCGGGCATGACAGACGAAGATCTTGGCGCGATTTACGCTTATTTGAGAACACTTCAGCCGGTACAACAAAAAGTGGAGCGGGGATATGCCAAAAATATGGCTGTCGTCAGTAAATAAGCGCCCCAAGTATAAGGCTGATCAAAACAATCAGCGGTGCCGGAATTTTAGTGAAGGATAATATTGCCCAGGTGCACAGGATAACGGTAATATTCATGAGGTTTATCGTACTGAACCCCATGAGGGAGATATCGTTCATCATGTAAAGGGTTGATGCTGCCATAATGCCGACCACTACCGCATTGATACCTTCCAGCGAACGGTATACCACCGCGTATTTCCGAAGGTTATGCCAGATCGGGAAGAAAAACAGCACCAACAGCGCGCTGGGCAGAAATATGGCGATCATGCCGATTATACATCCGAAAATCTGCCAGTGATAACCATGACTTTTCATGGTCATTCCGCCTACAAATGACGCTACGGCAAATACCGGCCCGGGTAAGGCGCGAACCACGCCGGCTCCGGTGTAAAAATCGTTGCGGTCCATTTGAAGTACGGTCGACTCTTTATCTTCATTTTTTCGCAAAACCACCGGGGCCTTTGGACGTTCTACATATTGTTCATACATCATTGGTATAAGCACCTGGCCACCACCAAAAACCATGCTTCCAAAACGGTACATGTTCTCAAAAAGATTCAGCGGAGCACGGGTTTCCCAGTCACTTTTTCGCGACAATTCACTGAATAAACCCGCGGCGGCAAATATGATCACGAAAAGCCAGGCATTGCCCCACTTGATTTTTTTGGGGGGAAGGCCTTTTTGCGGAATCCGTTTTTCACTGATGTTGGTGACTACGCCGCCCAGTACGATCAGGATCGGGAAAATCCAGGGCGTTTTGAACAGGAGATAGGTTGCAATACTGGAAACAATGAATATGACCCGCGTAATGGGATTATGCACAGCTATCCGAAAAGATAACGCTGTGGCATATGCGAGAAATCCCACCGCCATCGGTTGTATGAACTTAAAGATATCTGTATGCAGCGCATCTTTATCGAGGTACTGCAATATAAAAGAGAATATAGCCATTAACAGGCTGGCCGGCAATATCCAGATGAGCAGAGTAAGCGTTGCCAGCACCGGGCCGCCACGTTTGTAACCGATCAATGTCAGCACCTGCGTTGATGACGCTCCGGGAAGAAGCTGGCAGAAGGAGTTATATTCCAACAGTTCTTTTTCGGTTATATCATGACGTCCATGTACAAACGTTTTCAGCAGCATGGCATAATGTCCCTGCGGGCCGCCGAATGCGGTGATGCTGTGTATAAGAACTGACTTCAGAAATGGTATATGCCTTAACAGGATCATAGGCCGGGGAAAATATACGTAAAGATCAAGGGACAGCGAAGCTATTCACCAAAGTATTCCCATAAATGGCGGGAAATTTTCCGGGTTAGTACCCAGGCCTCATTGTCATTAGTCCAGCGCACATCCCGGTTATTTTTGGTGGTTACACAAAAAATATACGGGTTGCGGCCGGCATTTACATACAGCACTTCGCTTCTGGACGCATTCACCGCGCCATTTTTGGAAGCTACAAATACATGGGAAGGAATCTGGCTGATCGCCACATGATCAAAATAATTGCGACCCAATAAACGAAGCATTCTTGAATCCAGCGAATCGCTCACAAGCTGTTGATTTACAATTAGTTCCATCAAATTCGCCATTTCTTTCGGGGTTGTCTGCCCCCAGCCGTATAGCCTCCAGTCGCCCTGTCTGCCTTCCGTCCTGGAATTGACCCGGGTATGCTGAAATCCTTTTTCTGCGAGTAAAGCATTGATTTTTGTGCCCGTACCGGCCAGCGACTGCAGCCATAAACTGGCGGTATTATCGCTCATGGTCAGCATCAGCATGATCACCTTCGACAATTCGATCTTTTCATCCTGTTTGAAAGAACCTAATATATCGACCCCGGCATAATACAGTGAATCACGGTAGATCAGTTGCTGTGTATCACGCAGTGTACCCTCCTGTATTCGCGCCATAATACCATACAGAATCGGAATTTTTACCATACTGGCGGTAGGGAAAATGGTATCAGCATTGAAACTGGCCGTTTTACCAGTCCGCAGGTTTTTGACATAAAAGCCTATCTCCCCATTGAATCCGGAGCTAAGTTCAGTCAGCGCACGTTCCAGCTTTTTATCGGTCTTCTGCGCCTGCACATTATTCATTATCAACAGGAAAAAACAACATCTAAGGAGAAACTTCATTGCAGTTTTTCTACGAACCTAAGCATTTTCCGGCTTTTGAGGTTTATCGGTATTTCGATAATAGCCATTCCGCTCAATTTCTTCTGCTACAATATCCGGAACCAGGAATTTAATACTGTGTCCCTTGCGGATATTCTCCCGAATGAGGGTGGCAGAGATTTCAAGCAGGGGAGCTTTCAAAACCAGTGGTTCCGGAAACCCGGAAAGAGGTTCTACGGGATGGCCGGGGCGCAGGTAGACATATAGCGGGTAATGTTCCAGTAACTGGGCATAATTCTTCCATTTTGCGATATTCCGGTAGCTGTCGCTACCCATTATTACCGAAAACCGGTGATCAGGGTATTTTTCCTGCAGGTAAGTCAGGGTATCGATGGTATAGGAGGGACGAGGAAGTTTAAATTCAATATCACTGACTTTCAGGCCGGGGACGTCTTCTATGGCCAGTCGCACCAGGTGCAGGCGCTGGTATTCGTTCAACAATCCCACAGAAGGTTTCAACGGATTTTGAGGGGATACGATAAACCAAAGCTGATCGAGTGGGGCATGCTGAAGTATAAACGTGGCCAGGATAAGGTGCCCGTGATGCACCGGGTTGAAAGATCCGAAATATAGTCCGATGCGTTGGGACATCAGTCAACAATATCTTCTACAAATATATTGGAGGCTTCATTCAAGCGCAGACTGAGGCTATAGCCGGAAACACTGATCGAAATTGGATCCCCAAGGGGTGCAATTTTATCTACCCGAATCAATTCTCCGGGTACACAGCCCATTTCCATTAGCTTGAGAAACAGATCGTTGTTCTCGAAGGACAGGATTCTAACCTGCTGACCGGCCTTTATGGTTGAAAGTCTTTTCACTGAACAAATGTAGCTTTGTATTTCTTATCAAGGCTTACGAATTTGGAAATGAATCAAAAAGCACGCCCATATATCCGGCATTATACCGCGGATATTAATTTCCGCCTTAACGGGGCGCGAAAGCTGAAGGAAAGCCTGCGGCAACTGTTTGTGCAGGAAGAAAAACCGCTTCGGGGCTTAACGTATATATTCTGTTCAGATGAATTTCTGCTGGATATCAATAAAAAACACCTTCAGCACGACGATTATACCGATATCATTACATTCGACCTGTCTGAGGATGATTCAATAACCGGAGAAATTTATATCAGCGTTGACCGTATACACGAGAATGCACAAATTTTCCATACCGATTTTAACAGTGAATTGGCGCGTGTCATGATCCATGGGGCACTACATCTTTGTGGCTATGGCGATAAAACTCCTGCTGAACAACAAATCATGAGGTCGAAAGAAGATCATTATTTACACCAATTGATCTAATGTTCCACGTGGAACAGTAACTTTTTAGTTATCGGCAGTGTTCCACGTGGAACAAAACCATCTGCTTTACAATACCTAATTTTGCAGCATGTTTAAAACCTACGATGTAATTGTGGCTGGGGCCGGTCATGCGGGATGTGAGGCAGCGGCAGCGGCGGCGAACCTGGGATCAAGTGTTTTGCTGATTACGATGAACATGCACACGATCGCTCAGATGAGCTGTAATCCTGCCATGGGAGGGATCGCTAAGGGGCAAATCGTGCGTGAAATCGATGCTCTGGGCGGCTACTCCGGGATAGTGACGGATGCAAGTATGATTCAGTTCAGGATGCTGAACCGATCAAAAGGTCCGGCCATGTGGAGCCCAAGAGCACAAAATGACCGGATGCTCTTTGCGCAGAAATGGCGTGAAATGCTCGAACAAACACCAAATGTTGATTTTTACCAGGATACGGTGAATCAAATTATCATTGAGGAAGGTCAGGCTAGGGGGGTAATTACCGCGATGGGCCATGAAATAAGGGCAAAAGCTGTTGTAATAACCAGTGGAACCTTTTTGAACGGTGTAATACATATCGGGGAGAAACGATTTGGCGGAGGAAGGGTAGCGGAGAAAGCCGCCTCCGGGATCACTGAACAACTGGTATCTCTTGGTTTCGAAAGCGACCGCCTCAAAACCGGAACACCTCCCCGTATCGATGGCCGTAGTTTGGATTACAGCAAAATGGAAGAACAGGCAGGGGATGAGGAGATATCCGGATTATCGTACCTCGACATCAAAAATCCACAACAACAACAGAGCTGCTGGATCGCGTATACCACACCGGAAGTACACGAAACCTTAAAAACAGGGTTTTCCAGAAGCCCGATGTATGCCGGAAGAATCGAAGGGGTAGGACCAAGGTATTGTCCCAGTATCGAAGATAAAATCAGTCGCTTTGAACATCGTGACCGGCATCAGCTATTTATAGAACCGGAAGGCTGGAACACGGTTGAAATCTATGTGAATGGATTTTCCACCTCCCTTCCCGAAGAAGTTCAGGTGCAGGCCCTGCGTCAGGTGAAAGGATTTGAAAATGCCCGCATCTTCCGACCCGGCTATGCTATAGAATACGACTATTTTCCACCTACCCAACTGCAGTATAGCCTCGAAACCAAACAGATCCGGAACCTGTTTTTTGCAGGCCAGATCAATGGCACTACCGGGTATGAAGAAGCTGCCTGCCAGGGACTGATGGCGGGTATCAACGCGCACCGCAAAACCCGGGAGGAAGAAGCGCTTATACTCAAAAGAAGCGAAGCTTATATAGGCGTTCTCATCGATGACCTGATCAGCAAGGGTACCGATGAACCTTATCGCATGTTTACCAGCCGGGCAGAGTTTCGGACACTCCTTCGCCAGGATAATGCCGATCTCAGGCTTACTGAACTGAGTTACCGGATGGGCCTGGCCAGCCAGGAACGTATGGACCGGGTGATCAGTAAAAAGAGCGGTGTAGAAGCGATTAAACAAGTGTTGCAGAATTTATCGGTAAGCCCTGATGAAGCAGCTCCTATGCTGGAAGGAAAAAATTCCGCTCCATTAGTTCAGAAACAAAAGGCATTGCAATTGCTGCTGCGCCCAAATATTTCGCTGGATGAATTACAGCAATACCTGCCTCACCTTAAAAATGCATTGGCCGCTTACGATCGGGAAACAATTGAACAGGCAGAAATCCAGGTGAAGTATGAAATCTATATTCAAAAAGAAAAAGAGCTTGTAGCTAAAATGAGTCAACTGGAAGACCTGATTATTCCCGACTCCTTCAACTATGAAAAAATTCCTGCCCTGTCCAATGAAGCGATGCAGAAGTTCAGGAAAATAAGGCCACGCACACTCGGACAAGCAAGCCGCATCAGTGGCGTTAACCCGAGTGATGTACAGATCCTGATGGTCTACATGGGAAGGTAACTTTTCGGTTATACCACACCGTTATATACTTGTTTACCGTAGCAGGAAAACCGTTCCTTTTTTATGGTACGACTGCCCGGTATCCCGTAGAGTATACTGCAGTGTCCATACATAGGTTCCTGCTGCAAGGTCCTTTCCGGCTACCCGTCCGTTCCAGCGGCGGGAAATATCTTTCGATTCAAAAACCACTTGTCCATACCGGTTATATACCCTGAACAATAACTGACTTGCTTTATACGCATTGGCCGGATACAACTCATCATTACGCCCGTCGCCATTGGGTGAAAATGCAGAAGGAACAGCGATTTCACAGGAATTAACCACATTAATGGTTTTACTCACCCGGCTTTCGCAACCATTGCCTTTTACCGTTAGTGAAACAGTATAACGGGTATCTGAAACGGAAGCCGGATAATATTCAACGGGTGGTTGCTGCAGCGTACTCGTATTGCCGTTACCGAAATCCCAGTACCATGAACTGATCATTCCAAGGCTGGAATCGGTAAACAGCGCACCATCTTTCGGACAAATATTATCCGGAACCTGAAACGCGGCTTTTAATTTATCCGGAATGGTAAAACCAAAGCTGCTGCTGTCAGCACAAAAGCCATTGGAAACCCAAAGCTTACCCTGCTTCTCCCCCGGAGTGGTAAATAACATGCTCAGCTGACGAACCGTTCTGTCAGGCATTCCGCTTACCGACCAGCGCCACTGATTTATGCCATTGTTACCCGCGTTTGATAAGTAAAGCGTATCGGACACACAACCATAACCCATTACCATACTCAGATCCGCAGATACAGTATCTTCTATGCGTGCAGATACCTGGCTACCGGGTGGCGTATACAGCCCGCAATCATCTCGGATCGTATTGCCATCAGATCCAACCCGTGAGGTAACGGTATAATTTCCTCCTGATGCCAGTATACCCGATAAGGTTAAGCGAATAACCGTGGTTCTACCCTCGCTATTACACACAGGCTGAGCGCCGGTAATAGATACAGCGGCAGGGCCACTCAGCGAAAAATCTGAACCGTTCGCAGCGATCGTGGAACAGATAATAGGCTTGTTGAAGACCAGCTCAAGCTGATTTGGTGCACAGGATGGGGGCGTGATGCTGTCGAGCAGAGTAGGTTCAGCAACCCGGATACTGAAGCCGGCAGCATTGCCTTCCGGAATGCCCGTTCCACAGTTGTCGAGCAATGTATTTCCATCTGATCCCGCTTTCAGCACTACCTGGTAATCGCCATTCGTAAGCGGACGATCCAGCAGCAGTACAACTGTATCCATATCAAAACCTGCGCTGCAGGATGAAGATTTTGCTTCCAGAATGGTGGCATTGCTTCCGGGAATACTGAAATCACTTCCATCCGCTGCCAGTGAATTGCAACGCATTTTTTTATTCAGCACCACGGAAATCCGGTTTGAAGCACAATCGGGGATCGCTGACAATATATCGGGAGGAAGCGGATCGGTAATATTTGCCGTTCCACCCTTGAATTCCAGGGCGTAGCCACTTTGAGAAGATGTAAAATGGCTGACCAGCAACAGGTATTCATGATTCTTTTTAAGTTGAGGCATACTGGTAAACAGGGGTTGACCAGGGCCTGCACAAACATCCAGACTGGTACCTCTTGATGAAGTGCCGGTTACCCCGCCTTCACCAGACCAGTTCCCGGCAACAAACATTGTTTTATCGGTATAGAGGTCCATTGGATTTCTACCGGTAATATCAAACAATTGCCAGTCGTAGTCATCGCTCAGGTTGGAAGGTGTTATTTCAAACCCCAAAGTTCCATCCGCAAAACAGGTGAATTTATACCAGAATGGATTGATATCCGTGAGGTAATTGGCACAGCCGGGAACACTTTTCCCGCCACAAAGTGGAACAGTTTCCTGCTTGAATTTTGTGGTACCACAAACCGGAAAGGCGGTCGAAGGCGTTTGACCAAGTGTTGTGCACTCCTGGCCGGCAGCAATAAAAGGCAGTAAACTCAGCAGCAGCAGAACTAATTTACAATACATAGTGTGCGGTATATTCAGGATACTGACAGGTTAAGTGCGAAAATCGTTGGCCTTCACACCACGGAAATATCTTTAATCACAATGGTTTTTGCAAATAAATCACCCAGACGTTTGCGCATGGGGTTATTGGTGCTGATGATGATAGCCGGTAGCCCAAGCAGCGCAAAATCAATCCAGTCACATATCCGGCGTTTCAGGGTTACCAGCAGATCGGGTTTCGAACCATCCATACGGATCACCCTTATTT
>JAEYRC010000279.1 GCA_023409675.1 Bacteroidota bacterium | reverse complement strand
ATAAATGGGTGTGGTGGAGGTGGGGGTGGGTGGGCCCGAAGGGCAATCTGGAAATTTTGTGGTGATTAAACACCGGTTTTGCCGCTTTTTCACCATTGCTGTGAATTTCCATGGCTGGTTAATACTGATCAACTTAATAGAATAATTTAATAAAACATCATCCATTACAGAAAAACCTAATAGAACAACTTAATAGAAAACATCATCATTAGCAATATACAGGTCAATACATTTCTGTAAGGACATGCTTAACCTATCCGAAATGCGGACTGTACTAAACTAAACTGTATAAAAAAGTGTAGGACGGGAGACTATCAGAAAGAAAGGATATTGCGAATATGCGATCGGGTTAGACGATGTCTGAAAAGACGAAAATGATCAATTGGTGTAACGTTAATTTTTATTGATAAGGAAAATAAAAGCCTTTAGCTTTTGCTGTGACATAATCTTCTTAACCTTCGACGGTGTCTGCAGTAATCGGTACCGGTTAAGATCTGCCACTTCATGCGCGATACTTAAATTATCTGCAGCCTCAGATAACTGCAACATTCGGTTGAGCTGGGCGAGATGAAATTCAATAGCCTCTTCATTCAGGTGATCGTCTTTCACCAGAACAAGTAAGTCGCGATTAGGTGTTTTCATGTCTTATTAGGATTTTAATAACCAATAAAGCCTTTATTAAGATTACAACCGCAATTTTTTGATCCGCTCGCCCGATTACCGGCACTGCAGGAGGCGGTAATAAGACAAATCAGCACGAACAGATAAATAAGTTTAAAGCCTGATTTTTTCATAGTTTACTTTTCTAAATTAAACTATTTTAACCGCAAAATATTATCCGTTTTTAGCCAAATGCAAAATTTTACGAATAATAAGCAAAAACCCTTATTTCTTTTAGCCCCACTCGACTGGGGACTGGGGCATACAACCCGGTGTATCCCCCTTATCGCGGAATTGATTTTACAGGATATTGATGTTTTAATTGCCTGTAATTCAATGCAAAAGAAAATTTTGCAGGCAGAATTCCCGCAGTTGAATTTTGTTGAACTGGAAGGCTATTCCATACGATACGGTAAAATGCGGTTTTTAACAATCCTTGGACTGATACAGCAAATTCCAAAACTTTTGATAAAAATCAATGCTGAACAAGCCTGGTTACGCAGTTTTTTGACAAAAAATCGGGTTCAATGCATCATTTCAGATAATCGGTATGGACTTTACGCTGAAAATATACCTTCCGTATTTATTACTCATCAGCTTGCTCCGATAAGTGGCTTTGGAAAGTTTGCGGATCATGTTATGATGAAAATGCTCTACCGGTATATCAACCGCTTTACATCGTGCTGGATACCGGACAACAGTCAGGACAACACGCTTGCCGGAAAACTTTCTCATCCCGATCAACTGCCCCGTATTCCGGTACAATATATCGGACCTCTTTCCCGCTTTATGGGCATGAAAACGGCTACATCCGGCCAGAACCTACTGTTGCTGCTTTCCGGTCCCGAGCCACAGCGAACCATTCTGGAGAATTTATTGCTGGCCCAATGCGATCGTGTTAAGCGGAATATTGTCCTGGTAAGGGGTTTGCCCGGTGATGCTGCTCCTCCCGCTCAACGCGGCAACCTGGTGTGCTATAACCATCTTGCGGCAAATGAGCTGGCCCGGGAGATCAACCAGGCCGCTGTAGTGATCAGCCGGGCAGGATATACATCCATCATGGACCTCATCGCCCTGCATAAAAAAATGATCCTGATACCTACTCCAGGACAAACAGAACAGGAATATTTGGGCAACTACCTGCATCAGCATCATGTTGCTTATCTTATGCCTCAGCATAGCATAGATTTGAACCGGGTGGAAACTGTCCTGGAAAACTTTCCGTTCACCAACCGTTTTTCGGTGGATGAAACTTATAAGAAGGTGATCCTAACCCATATCAATACACTAAAAGAGGCCCAGGCAGTTTAATTCCAATAAACCCGGGTGGTTAACGGCTGTGCTGTATAAACCAGTCGTACTGGTTAGGCGTATCCACCAGTTCAGGATCGTATAACCTGAACCAGGTATTATGTGTAAGTCTTGTTTCACGCAAACCCGGATCTTTTTGCGGGTTGCTGTGCAACAGTGTCAGCCGTGTTTTAGTGCCCCCTGCTGCTTTGATTCCATCGATCCATTCTTCCGGAATTTCCGGAGGGCAACCTTTATCATCATTCTCTGACTGCATGAACCAAACCGGCAGGTTGGCTTTACCGATATTTGAAGGAAGCAGACCAACCGTTCTATTCCTTTCGGTATTTACATATGAGCATAGCGAACCAATGCTGGCTGCGGCAATGCGGGATGCACGCTCTACACTGCTGCTGATGTATTCAATAACAATATTCGCTCCTGAGGAAATACCGGTCAGGTATATGCGCCGGGTATCCACCTGCGGATAATTTTCGAGAATATAATTAAGAAGGCTATCCACATCATTGGCATCGGGAAAATTCTTTGGAAAGCTATAAACCCTGAGTTGCGGACTTAGCACCATAAACTCATAAGCGATACCATCGCGCTCAACTACAGGCATGCGGCCCTTTTCGATCACTCCCGGAAGCGTTGAACCTACGAAATTGGTTCCATCGTACAGCATACGGCATAATGCGGTTTCTGAACCATTTCCGGCAGCGCCATAGCCATGAAAAAATATAATAAGGGGGTATTTTCTGTCGCTGTTCTTTTTATATGATTCAGGAATATATTCAAGCATGCCGCTGAATTTGCCGGCAATATTCAGTCCGCTGATCCGGCGGTGCTTGAGCTCATAAAAATTCTGGGGATCGTCAGGATGAATCGTCGTTTTCAGGCAGTCGCATGATTGATCCGGAATGAAGTGTACTCCAAGAAATGCTATAGCTATTAACAGGCCGGAAATCAGCCATGGTCCCGATTTATTCATAGTTTAAAACCTGCCTTATACATCAGAGCGACATACCGGAAATTCTATTCTTCTTCGGCACTAAAATACTGCAAAATCAGCTAAATATATAGCCTGGCATCCTCTGAACAAAAATGAACAATACAGGATTTAAACATTCTAATCAATTTTTGCCAATAGTTGACTTCATATGTAGCAGCCGGAAGTTGCCAAAGTTACAGGGTAAAAAAAACCGGCGCTCAAGGCACCGGTTTCCAACCGATTGAGTTTTTATCTTCTTATGACTTTCTGGACATCACTGAAATTCTCCCCTTCAATTTTTAGGAAATACATGCCTTTGGGCAGTGCCGAAGTATTCAGCCGTATTTCCCGGGATCCCTCACCATAAACAGCGGTCTGCGAAACAAGTCTTCGGCCACCCATGTCCGTAATATAGGCCGAAACTTTCTGCTGCCTGTTCAGGGTGATGAATGCCGTCAGGTTATCACCAAAGGGATTGGGTGATACGATCAGCTTTTGTGTTACTCCCGGTGTATGGATAATCCGCTTGATTTCAAATCGTGTTTGTTTGCCATCGACATCAGTTTGTACCAAACGGTAAAAGCTGATGCCACTAAGTGGATTATTATCGGTAAAGGAATAATTCTTTTCCGAAGCGCTGTTCAGGTTACCGGCCACCGTGCCGATAACGCTAAAGTTTTGATCATCGCCTGCCCGTTCAATAGAGAAGGAGGCATTATTGGTTTCACTGGCTGTAGTCCAGGATACAAGCACCCGGTCTTTAACCAACCGTACATCATAGCCGCTTAACTTAACGGGAAGAGCTGTTTGTACCAGCATCCAGTCATACAGGGTTGTACCATTGATAGTATTGTTTGGATTATAGAAATAATTCCAGGCATTGTGGTTATTCGTTGATCCACATTGCGCAGGTTCCGCGGTGGACGTGAATAGAGAATAAACTGGCGGTTCTACAGGGTTGGTAGAATTGATCATATCCACCCAAAGCTGGCTGTGTTCCTGGTAATCGCAAGTCGAATCCATCGAACAGGCGACAAACCAGGAAGGCGTACCAGCATTGGCCAGGTTCAGGTATGCATCCTGGGCATGCGGGTAACGCCCGATCCGGGCGCAGGTAGAGATTACATTGATTGCAGCCACGCGTTGCGCACGTTCGACGCTGCTGGCCGCATAATCCAGGATCATGTTGGCGCCGGAACTTAATCCGGTCAGCACAATAGCATCCGAATTCACCCGGTACATATTTTCAACCCAATTGATTGCATCCTCTACATTTCGTGCAGAAGGGAAATTGGCAATAGTTGAATCATAATTATAAAACTGGTATTGAGGAGAAATTATAATGAAATTATTGAGAAGACTGTCGGGCAATCTTCTACCGGGGTATTGGCCATCTGCCAGTCCTAAAACTGTTTGCCAGGAATCCACTATAATTCTACAAAGTTGTGCTTTTGTGTTTCCGGCAGCCATGCCGGAGAGGCCGTGAAAGAATAGGATTACACCATATTCTTTAGTATTACCGGGCGCATTATAATCCGGCGGAAGATATTCTACATATCCATTGAACCGGCCGGGGGCTGCGGAGATCTGTACACCAGGAACTAATTTCAGGCGCTGCAGATAGGTGGAATCCGTCTCTCCGCGAAGTACGCAGCCATCCTGACTGACAGCCATTCCATAAACAGTCATGAATAATACGATCAGCGTAATCCGCTTCATTACGGATTTACCCATGAATAATTTTTTCAGCATTTTTCTTTCGTTTATTTCAAAATAAAGAACAGGAAGTTTAACAGGGGAGAACGGATTTACTTTGGGTGGGGATAATAAAGGTAAGGCATTCAGCGAAAAAGGAAGCATTAAATTCAGCGATCTCCCTAAAATCCTTCTACAGGTTTTTGGGATAATCGAAAAAGAGCAGGCGTTTATTTGCCGGTTAAAAATCGGCCCAGGGGGCTGCTGCGGCACTTACGGCAAAGATGCCGGTGGTAGGAATGTTATCGATCCGGGCTACCCCAAAACTATTGGCAAAGTTGGTAATTCCCGGATTATGCGCGATGAATGCAAGCGTTTTCAGTTCATCCGGGGCGCTTTGGATGAGGGATTGATACACCGGCGGCTCTGCCAGGTAAAGTTCCGGCACTTCCAGCAGGGCTTCTGCCGGCAGGCCCAGAACCTGCTGAAAATAGGCGGCGGTTTGGCGAGCCCGCAACGCATTACTGCAATACAACCTGTCTATGGTAATACGGGCCTGTGCTAAACGGGCTGCCATTTTTGGGCCATCACGCTTTCCCCGGTCATTGAGCGGTCGATCGGCATCTTTCACCCGAAAATCTTCCCAGCTGCTTTTCGCATGCCGGATGAGTAGCACGTTTCTTTCCTGCATGTATCAAATATAGTCAAAGAAATTCCAGGGACGATGGGAGGTATTATTGTAATTCTTCACAAATGTACTCGCCGCCTTCGGCAATGATTTGGATAGCTTTCAATATTTCTTTGGGTGAAGAGCTTTTGGTTATATATCCTTTTGCGCCAAGAGAAATGATATTCTGTGCGTAGGAGATCTGCCGGTGCACGGAGAGGCCGATAATTTTGATTTTTTTATTGGAGCGGATGATCTTTCTCGTGGCTTCGAACCCATTGATTGGCGCCATATTGATATCGATCAGTAATATATCGGGCTGAAGGTCCAGCGCTTTTTGAATTGCTTCCTGTCCGCTTACCGCCTCATCAATTACCTGGTAATGCTCTATCCTGGAGATCAGGTAACGGAGCGTTTCCCGCATATAGTGGTTGTCATCCGCAATAAGGATGGTGATTGTCTTATTCATAATCAGTAAATGAAACTGAGTAAAGAATGCAATTCACCACCATTGCCAGGAGCCAGTAGATTAACTGATCCTAAAAGTATAATTTTTTCCTAAGGCCGATCTTTTTTTGAAAATATGTTTTCAGGATTAATGGTATTCATGTAGCCGCACTACATAGGAATAGGGTCAGAGGCCGCTTGAATTGATGTAATTGATCAGCGATGCCGTGTTTTTTACCTTCAATTTTTTGAGAATATTATGGCGGTGTACCTCCACGGTTTTAATGGAAATACCCAATTGGTCAGCAATTTCTTTGGAAGATAATCCATCGCGGATCTGATTGATCACCTCTATTTCACGCTCCGACAACTGATTCAGTCCCGCTGTATTTTCTTCCTCTCCCAACATCTGTTCTGAAAGAATGTTCTTTACCTCCTGGCAGATGTATACATTTCCATCCATTACCGCATCAATGGCATCGAGCATTTCCTGCCGGGGTGAATTTTTGGTGACATAACCCCTTGCTCCGAGACGCAGCATCTTTTTTGCATAGGCGGGTTGTGAGTGCATGGAAACCGCTATAACCTTAGATCCCGGGGAAAGCTTTCGAATCATTTTAAGTACGTCAAATCCATTCAGGGGCGTCATATTAATATCGAGCAGAATTATGGCCGGACGGTGATCACGCGCCAGGTCAATGGCCCGCTGGCCATCCCCCACTTCTGCTATTACATTAAACTTTTCATTACGCCCTAACAAAAATGACCAGGTTTCCCGGATGAGGGTATGATCATCTACGATCATGATGGAGATTTTCGACATAATATTGAATTTAAACGGGTATACTTACTTTCAATATACAACCATTTCCCGGAGAACTCTGGATTTCTAAGTGTCCATTATGCAATTCTGCCCGGCTGGTTATATTATTCAGTCCAATACCCTTTTTTCGTTTATTCATATCAAAGCCCGACCCATTATCTGAAATCAGCAACTGCAGCCAGTTTCCTGAAACGGATAACCTGATCTCAGCTTCCGAAGCGCCTGAATGTTTCAGAATATTATTTACCTGTTCCTGCACGATACGGTAGATCATCAGTTTGGTATTCGACGGAATATTCAACTTCGATAAACCGCTGGTTCGAAGGCGAACCTTAAGACTCTGGGTCAAATTCAGGTCAGTAACCATTTCTCCGAGCGCTTCTTTAATGCCGATATCTCCCAGTGAAGGCGGTACCAGTGAACGGCTCAGCTTTCGGATCTCTTCAATCGAAACAGAAACATTTTTATGGCATTTTACCAGTAATTCTTCCCGGATGGCCTCTTCATTGATTGCCATATCCAGATATAGCTTGGTGGTCGTGAGGATCTGGTTGATGTTATCGTGCAGCTCACGCCCGATCTCTGTCCGCTCTTTCTCCTGCGCCTGAATAGTAGCTTCTGTAATATGCCGCTGGCGATTCACTTTCTGCGCGGCCAGTTCTTCTTCCAGTATTTTACGTTCTGTAAGATCAATCATCGCCCCGATCATGCGGTAGGGCTCATTATTTTCATTCAGCAATAAATAGCCGCGGTCGAGCACATATTTATACCTGCCGTCAGCACAACGAAAACGGTATTCACTCTGCCAGTTTTTAATGGCGCGTTTAATGAGCCGGTGAATCTCCCGCTCAACCCGCGAGCGGTCTTGTGGATGAATATTATCAACCCACCATTTACTATCGGTACCCTCCTCAATTTCAGTATAGCCAAATAATGTAGTGGTGGCTTTATTCCACACCACCTTTCCGGAATGTAAGTCCCAGTCCCAGATCGCGTCATTCGTCGCATTACTGAGAATAGCGTACTGATCAAGGGTTTTTCGTAATGATTCTTCGATCGCCCTTTTCTCTGTGATATCCCGGCTGATGCCGACAATACCAATCACCTGGTCGGATTCATTTTTCAACGGAACCCGACTGGTCAATAGCCAGCGTTTATCCTTCTGCGGTGTGATAAAGATTTCTTCCTGGTTTACCTCCTGCACACCACTGCTCATAATACGCTGATCGGTATCCGCGATACGCTCAGCAGTTTGAGGGTCAAGAAACTCGAAGACTGTTTTCCCGAGAATCTGCTGCTCACTTTCAGCACCGATGAGTTTGACATTGGCTTCATTACTGATGATCAGCTTCCCGGTGCGACTTTTTACATTGATGTAATCCGGCAAATGATCGATCATGGTACGCAATAGAAAACGTTCGCGCTGCAACTTCTCTTCCGCCTCCTTGCGATGGGTGATATCCTGCATGGCGCCAATGATGCGAAAAGC
>JAEYRC010000398.1 GCA_023409675.1 Bacteroidota bacterium | reverse complement strand
CCCATCAACTGCACCAGCACCACCTTTCCCTTATAAACCGGATCATTGATCGAAATAAACTTTCCGTCAGTAGACCGGAACCGGAAATCCAGCGTTGATTCGCCTTCACGCATATGCGTAACCGAACGGTTGTCGGGCCGTGCCTCCGGATCAAGCCGGGCAGTCCATTGTTCCACCATTGCATTGCCGGAATAAAATCTGCCTTCATCGATCGTGCTGTCATTACTAATGATGGCTTCAAAAAGAAAGGCATGATTACCGTCAAAGGTGGAGAGGCGTAGGGTATCGCCGCTTACCACGCCTTCAAGGAAACGATAATCTCCGGAAGGAAGAATGAAGGTTCCGGTTAACATTTCATTTTGCTGTACAAATTCACCCACTGCCGGCACTATACGATTGTCCTTTTTGTAAAAACGGGTTGCCCAGCTTCCTGAAATATTGTGGGCAGGGGGATGGTTGGCATCAAATCGGCGTTTTTCCGGTATTGCCCTGAAGGGCATGCTGCTAAGGTGTGTCGTCAGGTTGCGTACCCAAATACCGCTTAGTGTATCCGCTGTTGTTTTAAACCGGAGCACTGAATTAAAAAACGGCAGCGTTATAAAGGTAGAATCTCCACTGCGCTGAATTTCATTGATCAGGAGCCGTTCTTTACCATTCACGATGTGATACATGGTTCGGCCGGACTGTGCAAAGGATTCAAGTATAAAATCAATTGTTTTGCCGTCGTTACGGAGTAGGGAGGCTCTCCAGCTAAGGGTGTCGGCTGATTGGGCGTTCAGCAGGACCGGGAGCAAAATCAAGAGTATTCCGCACAGGGAGCGGATCAGTTCATTCTTCCACATATTATCTGATTATATCAGCCACTTAAAAACTTAAATGCAGGGCAATGTTCAGCCAGAACAGGTGTTCGGTATCTTTGGAAAAAAGTGCTTCACCGCGGTAGTCAATGCCGGTCTCCAGTTTCTTGTCATCAGAGATATTATAGCCGATTACCGCCAGGCCGCGTATATCGAGATCAGGTGTGCCGTTCTCCATCCAGCCCAGGTATTCATTATTGATTTTCAGGTAAAATTCTTTGGGGTCAATTTCAAATCCATTCAACGCGCGTTCAAAGCTGGCACGATAGCGCAGCCGGTACACGGTATATTCATTGGATTCGAAAGTCTGATCGGTCCTGAAGCGGTGTGCCAGCCTGAATGCCGGAAAACGCTGTGTGATAGCCAGTTGCTGTATAATGCGGTGGATGAGTTTGCCATCTTCCAGACGGATCAGGTAACCGCCGCCGGCGGATGTCAGGGAAGATATACTGCGGGTAAGGACCATTTCCAGGTCGGCGCGCTCGTATTCGGGATCGTATTTCAATGCCTGACCCTTTAGTCCCTGAAAGAGGAACTGGCGGCTTTCGAGCTTTGCATTCAGTTTCCAGTCTTTTTCAAATGAAAAACTGGTATTCAGCTGAGGAAGGGTGCCCACGGTATAACTGTCCTGGGCAAACGAAATTTGACCAATACATAGCAATAGAAGAAGTACAGGAAATTTATTCATTAGAAAATTAGAATAGTAGGTGATTGGTGTTTCCTTCCGACAGTTTTACGTTCCTTTTGATGTTGCCCGATTCATCGAAGAGAATTTCGCGGTAGGCGGTTCCTTCCGCATTTTTTCCCCTCAGCACAAATTCAAAGTTTTTTTCGATAGCAGGAGCAATTGTCCCTTCCTGCAGGAATGTTCGGATATCATGTGCATTCCCAATCCATTGAGCCTGAATCTTAACGATCTTATAGCGGGTAAAGAGTGAATCGAGTGCAGATTCAAACAGTTTTTGCTGCTCATCACTTAATTTTCTAAACCGGATCACCTTTTCCACATCTTTGAACACTCCGGTAGAGTCGAATTTGATGCTGTACTTTTTGCGGTTGGCCTT
Organism: Bacteroidota bacterium; assembly: GCA_023409675.1. GTDB lineage: Bacteria > Bacteroidota > Bacteroidia > Chitinophagales > Chitinophagaceae > Flavitalea. The sequence continues at coordinate 4,116 of JAEYRC010000398.1, read as the reverse complement.
AAACTTGGCTTCAACAAAATACCCTTTGGCATTGATCTCCCCAAACCAGCGGATCCGTGAATCGGGAAACAGGTCGCGTATATAGGTCACCGCCTGTTGGGGAACCAGTTCCGCTTTGATGCGGTATTCCCGTTCGATCTTTAACTGGGCATTGGCCTGTAGACTGAAGCCGGTCGACAGAACGATAAGGATCAGGAATATGCGTACATAAAATTTTACCATAAATAAACAATTGCTGCAAAAATACGGTGCCGGGTTTGCTGTGATGGGACTTTAGCGTTTATTAAGGTTATTTTAATTGACCGGTTCGGGAGGGATAAAAAAAAGGGCTGAGAGTATCAGCCCGCTTATAAAAACTTGTTTAATTTATAGTTTATCAACATCCACTTTCAATACACCCTGATTCAGCAATTGCCAGATAAATGCGTACAAGTCGGCATTTACGGTTTTTGAAATAACCACGGTGCCATTAACTTTTTCCGCTGACCAGAGTTTTTGTTCATCAACATTTTTGGCCAGCCAGGTTAAAGCCATGGAACCGGCGGCATTATAATCTATATTGGCCTCGAGTTTGGTGGGAGTATTCTTTACAAAGCTCAGGTCGACCTTTTCATTGATGATCACATTAATAGGCAGCACTGTATTGTTTTTCTCAAAGGTACCGCTCATATTCAGGGCCTCATGTGTTGCGGTAGGAGCGAAAACGATCCGGAATTCGATGCTGTCGTAAGTGCCTTCCGGTACTTTGATACTGCCGAGGTTATTCCAGGCGGCGAACAGGTCAATTACCTGAGGAACGGTATTGGAATAGCTGTTTTTGATCGCTCCCCGGGTTTCGATATGAATTTCGGAAACCGCGGCCATGCCGCCCGTCCAGCTAAATACGCCATAAGCTTCATCCTCTGTACCGGAAACTGTTTCCGTACCCATGATTCCGGTGCCGGGCATTAAGCCGTAATTAATAGTCGCTTCCGGTGCGGACGGAACGGTATCCGCTTTAGAGCAGGCCACAAAAGTAGCCAGAAATACGAAGGCTGATAAACGTAAAAGGTACTTACTCATTTTTAAATGTATTAGAATGATTTATGCAAGTTTGTAGCAAATATTGTTCCATGCCTGATCAAAGGCCCGTCTGTTGTAAGATAGGATATTTGGTACGGGAAGGAGGGTATATAAAATTAGGGAGAATTTGGTAAATGGGGAAATATTTGTGGGCTAGGGAGATTAGCAAAAATGTTCCGAAAAACATCAACTACCGATGTTATTTTGAAATGATTTTAATGCTTCCTGAATATCATGGAGCATCGATGCTCGTCGGAAGAACCGGCAACAGGCACTTCCATGCTTCCTATCGAATGAGCAAACAAATTTTCTTTGAATCGAAAATTTATAGAAATACCTAATGGCCAATTATGGATCCACTGGTTAGTGTTCAAATTTTTCAGTAGGTCGATCGTTTCACTGAGTTGGTGCGTGTCGATATGCACAGTGAATCTGACCACTCGTAAGGAAGAATCCCATCTTTACTAAAAACGAATGTTACTGGTTTATAGACTTCATCAGGATTAATCGGATGCAGGCCAATTAAGTATCCTTCGGCTTTTTCATCATAAGTATAAATCATTGGCGACTCAATGGGCCAGTGAGTATGGGGAGCAACGATGGTCAGAGCATTAAGAATGTCATGTTTCGCAACCTTTGAAAGTGCGCTTCGGATTTCTTTCACGCCAGGAATCTCGTGTCCATCACTAGACAGCGATTTGAGGTCAAAAATCTTTTTAATCTTTTCAATACTGTCCTCGGGACTTAAAGAGATATTGTTTGGAAAAAGTTTGGGCAAAAAATCCTGGTTTGCAAACAGGTCTCCGAGTTGCGTTCCGAGAGGGGTTTAAGCAGGTTTAAGCACCAGGATTTTACTGCTTTCATGGCCTGACTTCTTGGAAGGCCCTGTTCAATGGAATGTTGTGCACGCACCATTTCCTGAAAACTCGTCTCAGTTTGATACACCCCATCCTGATTTTAGTGATTTGCTCGAACCCCAGATGTAAATAATTTGGTGACACAATATCTGGTGACGCAAAAAACAAGAAGGAGAATGAACTTTCCGTACAAAAAAATATAAAAGAATTTAAACCTTTCGATGAAAGAATTGATTTCAACCTGATTAGTGATTGATTGGCTCAGGTCGTGCGAGGAAAACAATGGCGAAAAAGATATGGAGTATTTTTTTATAGGCCATGATGAAATATGCTTATATTTTCGCCATGGCAGGTAATAAATGAGTTTGGCGCTATAATAACAGGATATTGGAGCAATTAGTAGCATCTACCGTTCTCGACAGTTCCAGCTTGATACTATGAAATAAACAGTCGTTTTAGCCGTTTAACTGCATATCAGTATTGGTCTTCATTTGTGGGCAGATGAACAAAAAGATAAGCCATAACGCCAAGCCTCTAAGACTAGCTGCATGTTCATGCTATTCGGGTAGGAAAAATAGATGAAGACAAATTGCATAGATCTCGTAAGAAAGGTTTAACGTATAATTGCCTGTGTATGAGTATACATTTATATCAACTTGAAATTATGGAACAGAAACATAATAAAATAAGGAATAGTGATTAACGTAGCACAGAAAGTAATTTTAATATTTTCGCCGCGATTAGCAAATGCAGCTAGTAGGACAAGATTAATAAAAAACTATTTTAGCATCTTAATTTTTCTAACAGCATTTAAGGGTGCTGCCGCTCAGCTTCCTGTATTTGAATGGGCTAAGGGTTTTGAAGAGCATAACGAATATAATCCTTCTCTGTATAGCAATGGCAGATCAATAGCTGTGGATCAATTGGGAAATGTATATTCTGCAGGACTTTTTGATTACACGGTAGATTTTGATCCCGGGCCTGCCGTTTTCACACTAACAGCGGATAATTGGGCAAACAGAGCCATTTATATTGCTAAACTTAGTCCGAAAGGTGATTTTTTATGGGCAATACAAATCCCTACCTATGTAGAATTTGGTAATATAGAAATCAGTGTCGATAAGAATAATGATGTGTATATCGCTTCTGAATTAAGAATTCCGACAGATTTTGACCCGGGATCAGGCGTATACTCATTATCTCCGATAGGAGGAAAAGATGCATTTGTCGCTAAATATAAGTTTGACGGAAGCCTTATTTGGGCTAAGCAATTTGGTGGTCCCGGCGATACCGGCCCAGCTTCGGATGTCCTGGTAATTGACAGCGATAACAACGTAATCGTTGGCGGTATTTTCAACAATACAGTTGATTTTGATCCTGGTCCCGCTGTTTATAATATAACTTCTACTGCTCACATGCAGGCATTTATAGTAAAATTAAATAGTGCAGGTGAATTTATATGGGCTAGACAATTCGGTAACTCATCTGTGGTATATTCGGGTTCTAATATTGCAGATGTGAAATGCGATCTGCTAAATAATATTTATCTAACAGGTGACTTTTCCGGCAATTGCGATTTTGACCCCGGACCCGGCACTTATCTGCTGCAAGGTAAAAGCTTAACAAGTGGGTATATTACAAAACTGGACTCCAATGGAAATTTAATTTGGGCAAGAAGTATCGAAGGCACAAGTTCTTTAAATAATTTCCATACAAAAAATATGGGACTTGATGTTGATGCTTTCCACAATGTATATATCGCGGGAAGCTTCAATGGGCCTTTCGACTTTGATCCTGGTCCTAATGAAAATATCATTTCCAGCAAAAGCTATGACTTTTATATTCTGAAGTTAAACGCTCAGGGCGATTTTGTATGGGTAGACATTTTTGCAGGTAGCGAAAGCGAAACGGGTACCGATGTGGCGGTTGGAAATGATGGTACTGTTTACGCTTTAGGCATTATCGGGCATGAGGCGGATATGGATCCCGGACCGGGTCAACATTTTGTCACTATCAATAATCAATATGACGCAGCCGTTCTGATAAAATTAAATGCTGAAGGAAATCTTTTGGATGTTGCGACATTTGACCAGATTGGTTCAGAATACGGCAGTTGTTTACCGCGACGAATGGTGGTTGACATTCAACAGAATATCTATATTACAGGATTCATAAGCGGTACAATAGATTTTGATCC
>JAEYRC010000376.1 GCA_023409675.1 Bacteroidota bacterium | reverse complement strand
TCATAGATGAGCTACCACCCAACCGCAAACCCATAATAACCGTTCACCGCAATGAGAAAAGCCGCTCCCAGGTGATGAACTTCATCCGGACGGAAATCGAAAAAGGCCGGCAGGCCTATATCATTTTTCCGCTGATCGAAGAATCGGAGAAACTCGATTACGAAAACCTGATGAAAGGCTACGAAAATGTGAAAGCCTATTTTCCGGAACCAACTTACTGGATCAGCATGGTGCATGGCCGGCAGCCTGCCGCGCAAAAAGATGCCAACATGCAACGCTTTAAGGAAAAAGAAACTCAGATCATGGTGGCAACTACCGTAATTGAGGTGGGCGTTGATGTTCCGAATGCCAGCGTAATGGTAATTGAAAACGCGGAAAAGTTCGGGCTTTCGCAATTGCATCAGTTGCGTGGCCGGGTAGGTCGCGGCGCTGAAAAAAGCTATTGCGTATTGCTTACCGGATCAGCCCTCAGTCGTGAAGCAAAAGAACGACTGGGCGTGATGGTTTCAAGTAATGATGGCTTCGTGATCGCGGAAAAAGATCTTGAACTGCGGGGACCGGGAGATATAGAAGGAACCAGGCAAAGTGGCGCGCTCAATTTCAAACTGGCGAACCTGCTTGATGATGCAGCGCTTCTTGCCCTGGCGGGTGAGGAAGCGGAAAAACTCACTGCTGAAGATCCATCCTTGCAGCAAGCGCAGCATTCCCCCCTCAGAAATTACCTCCTTTCCCTCAAAGGCAAGACCGCCTGGAGCAAAATCGCTTAAGATACAAAACCATGTTAATTCAGCGTGTTTAGTGCCAAAAGAAATGGTGCCAGCTTAATTTTAATGGTTTTTAACGGGCTTATTTATTAAATTGTAAAAAAAGATATCTTGGGTAGGAAGTGGTTTTTTCTCAGTGTTTTTTTCGTACTCGGCACCCTCTATACCTATGCTCAGACCGGCCCGTCTTCTTTCGATTTTGTTGAAAATAAAGGACAGTGGCATGAGCGTGTGAAGTATAAAGGTGAATTTCCAGGAGGAGCATTTTTCCTTGAGCAACAGGGATTTACTGTATTACTGCATCACCCCGAAGACCTCGATGCCGCATTTGGTCACCACCACCAAATTCCCGGAAAAACAAAAACACCGAAAGGCAAACTGGTAGATAAACCGGCTAACAAAAATGTAGTCCGGTCGCATGCTTATACTGTCAGGTTTCGCGGCGCGAATACACAGGCAGCTATCACTCCGGAAAAGCCTCTTCAGTCGTATAATAATTACTTCATCGGCAATGATCCGGCCGCATGGGCCACGGGTGTTAAGCTTTACCAGGCTATCTTGTACAAATCAGTGTATCCGGGTATTGATGTCCGTTATTATTCGGAAAACGGTCGTTTGAAATATGATTTTATTGTTCATCCTGGCGGTGATCCGGGCCGGATCGAATTAGAATATGCCGGCGCTGATGCATTATCAGTAAAGAATAAGGAACTGATCGTAAAAACCTCGGTGGGCGAAGTGAAAGAATTGTATCCCTATTCCTATCAGTATAGTGCGTCGTCAGCGGGTAGAAAAGAAGTATCGGTTCAATATTCCCTTTCTGCAGGTAATATCGTTCGCTTTAATGTCCGGAATTACGACCGGTCATCTACCCTGATCATTGATCCTGCATTGATTTTTGCTTCGTTTACCGGCAGTTCGGCTAACCAGTATGGTTTTACCGCTACTCCCGGACCTGATGGCAGCCTTTATTCCGGCGGCATCGTATTTGGTCCTGGATTTCCAACCACACCCGGCGCCTTCCAGTCCAGTTTTCAGGGTGGTCAGGGCAGTGCCGGTAAGGATATCAGCATCATGAAATTCAGCCCGAATGGGTCACAGCGCTTATACGCCACCTATCTTGGCGGCAGTGGCAACGATTATCCGCATAGTCTGTTCTGCGACCCTCAGGGCAACCTGGTGGTGATGGGCAGAAGCTATTCAGCCAATTACCCTGGCCAGAAGGTGGGAGTGAATGGCAGTTCCGACATCGTGGTAACCAAGCTGAACGCGAATGGGACAGCGTTGATCGGATCCCTGAAAATCGGGGGCAGCGGCGCCGACGGTTACAATATCTTTGATATGCAGGAAGCGGATTCTCAGACTCCCAATTCGCTTATGCAGAATTATGGTGATGATTCACGCAGTGAGGTTATCCTGGATAACAACAACAATATCTATATCGCCGGCCAAAGCCAGTCTTCAAACTTTCCGGTAACAGCAAACGCCTTTCAAAACTTTAATGCAGGCAAACAGGATGGAGTGATCCTGAAAATTGACCCCGACTGCCAATCGGTGATCTGGGCAAGTTACCTCGGCGGAGCCGAAAATGATGGCGCCTTTGTGCTGGCCCTTAATCCCCAGACCAGCGAATTATATGTTGCCGGAGCAACTGCCAGCGACGACTTTCCGGGAAATAAAACCAATGTGATCAGCCAGAATTACCAGGGTGATATCGCCGATGGATTCGTTACCATTATTTCCAATGACGGCAGAAGCCAGGGTAAAACAACTTTCCTCGGTACAAACCGACTGGATATTGTATATGGAATTCAGTTCGACAGACGGGGTTTTCCTTATGTAATGGGCATTACGCATGGAAGCTGGTTTGTTATTAATAATCCCTATTCCAACCCCAATTCAAAACAATTTGTGGCGAAGCTGCAGCCCGACCTGTCGGCCTATATTTTCTCCACAGTATTTGGATCGGGCTCTTCCCTGCCCAATATGTCACCGGTTGCTTTTCTGGTCGACCGTTGTGAAAACCTGTATATCTCCGGTTGGGGTAAGTTCGACAACTTCCCATTATCCGGGGTGAACGGCATGCCGATTACCGATGCTACGGCTATAAAAAGCCGGACGGATAACAATGATTTTTATTTCATCGTTATTGAACGGGATGCACGCAGTTTGCTGTTTGGAAGTTATTTTGGCCAGGATGGTGGCTATCCCGAGCATGTTGATGGCGGTACCAGTCGCTTTGTTCCGGAAGGTGTGATCTATAAGGCTATTTGTGCGAACTGCAGGGGCGGCGCGAATTTCCCCACCTCACCGGGAGTCATCGGCCCCATCAATGGCGCATTACCCGATGGCTGTAACCTGGCTGCCGTAAAAATATCGCTTGATTTCGCGGGGGTAGGTTCAGGTCCGAGAGCATTTATTAATAATGTTCCCGATACCGCAGCCTGTGCGCCGTTCACCGTAACCTTTCGGGATACCATTCGCAATGCGCAACAATATGAGTGGGATTTTGGAGATGGATCGCCGCCTGTTTTTACCACCGAGCGGGAAGTGCAGCACTTGTACGACAGAGTGGGTCAGTTCAGGGTTCGGCTGATCGCCATCGATTCCAATGCCTGTAATATCCGGGACACCGCCTATACCACAATACTGGCCGGCGATAATGAAGCCCGGCTGAGTATCAACCCGGTCAAACTTCCACCATGCGAATCGTTAACCTATCGTTTCGATAATCTATCCACCGCGCCAACGCCATTCCGTGCCACCAGCTTTACCTGGGATTTTGGAGACGGAACCCGTTTGCCGGCATCCGGGCCAGGGTCGGTTACACATGAATATGCGGGCCCGGGAACTTATACTGTCAGGTTGATTCTTAATGATTCAATCTACTGCAATTCACCAGATTCGATCGAGGTTGAACTCCGTGTCGCTCCGCTGGTAACCGCACAGTTTGAAACCCCGGCCAGTGGATGTGCGCCATATACCGCAACATTCAACAACACCTCACTGGGTGGTGAAACCTTTTTATGGAATTTTGGAGATGGCACCACGTCGACAGAAACCAGTCCTACCCATATATATCCATCGCCGGGAACTTATCGTGTCAGCCTGATTGCCCGCGATCCGCAAACCTGTAACCTGGTGGATTCGGTGGTACAAACTATCAGTGTTACGGCATTACCAACTGCGGATTTCAGCTTTGGACCAATTCCTACGGAAGAAAACAAACCGGTGATCTTTGAAAATCTTTCTACTGGCGCGGTGCGCTATAAATGGCTTTTCGGCGACGGAGATTCCGCTATACGAACCACGCGCGATACCGTATTGCATCAGTATAACGCCACCGGCATTTATGATGCCTGCCTGATCGCGTATTCAGCAGCGGGTTGCGCTGATACTATTTGTAAACCGGTAGAAGCCCGGGTTATTCCTTTGCTGGATGTTCCCAATGCGTTTACACCAGGAAAATTTGGTCGTAACAGTGTAATACGGGTTGAAGGGTTTGGAATAGCCAGGATGACCTGGAAAATTTATAACCGCTGGGGGCAGCAGGTGTTTGAAAGCAGCAGCCGCTCTGTCGGTTGGGATGGTACATTCAAAGGTGAACTTCAACCGATGGATGTTTATGCCTATACGTTAGAAGTAGAATTTTCGGATGGTACTAAAGCCAGGAAGACCGGCGATATTACCCTGATCCGATAGGTATGATTTTTCATACAATAATCAACGAGTGGAGGAGTCATTATGAAAACAATTACTGAAAACCCCTGTATACATTCGGTTACCGAAAATGTAAGACCTTATACTGGCTTCCTGCTCTTTTTGTTTATGCTGATGGCATCAGGCACCCGGGCTCAGGATATGCACTTTTCTCAATGGTTCAATGCACCGCTTACCGTAAACCCCGCCAATACTGGTTTCATACCGGATGCGGATTATCGTGTAGGCGCTAATTATCGTAATCAGTGGTCGAGTGTTATGACCATTCCCTATAAGACCATGAGTATCTGGGGTGATGCCCAGGTGTTCAGAAACCGGATTGAAAGCGGCTGGGTAGGCCTGGGTGGCGCTATTCTGCAGGACGTAGCGGGCTCAGGGCAATTGCGATCAACCAAGGTGTACGCGTCGGTTGCCTATCATCAGATGATCGGGGAGGCACATCTGCTTTCCGCAGGTTTCAATGCCGGCTGGGCGAATAAAAGAATCAATACAGCCGACCTGAAATTTCCGGATCAGTTTGATGGAAAATTTTTCGACAATACCCTTCCAACCAGTGTATTTCTGGATAACCCCAATGTAAGTTATGCCGATGTTCAGGTAGGCCTCAATTATGCCTATTTCCCTACAGACAACCTGTATATAAACGGAGGCGTCTCGGCTCAACACCTCAATCAACCCAGGGAAACCTTTTTTGTTTCTGACGACCTTACTTTCGACAACCGGATCGCGCCGCGATACACCGCATTTGCCAATGCGAGTTATAAATTCAATGATATGGTGATAATTAACCCCATGGCATATTACACCACCCAGGCAAAAGCCGCGGAACTGGTCGGAGGGGCAACCGTGCAGTATAATCTTTCCGGAGATGGAGAAACACAACTTGTGGGCGGCTTATTTTACCGGCCGGGCGATGCTGTTGTACCGATGATAGGATTCATTTGGCAGAACATCCGCCTTACCTTCAGTTATGATGCAACACAGTCTTCCCTAAAACAATACAATAACTCCCGTGGAGCCTACGAATTTTCTATCCTGCGGCATGCGTTCTATAATGAATTTGACGGCAACCAACGTCAGACATTCTGCCCCACATTTTGATGCAGAATTTTAAGCTATTTCCGTAAAAATTTTGCATAAAAAAAACCTGCGATGGCACAGAAATTACAACGGTATAGCTGAACGGCGTAATATTTCCCCGGATATGATACATGAAAAAAGTATAGTTCCCTCTGATACAGCAATATTTCTAAAAGATTCTGACGATCCCCGGATACCTCCCCTCCGTAAAATCCTTCCCCACCTCGATAACTGGATATGGGAAGCTGGTACGGGCAACTTTTTCTGGACCGACCGAAATTATGCCCAGCGTGCCGTACCCGTTGAAGATGATCATACGCCCGATTATGTTAAATCAATTCCTGAAGCTGATCAGCTACGAATCATTGATGCTTTTAATAGCCTGGAGCAAAATAATTATGCTGAAGTAATCTACTCTATAGGATCTTCAGAAAATGGCATTCAGCATATGAAACTGGAGGTTACGGCCATTCGCAATGAACAGGGTATATTGGTGGGCCTGAAAGGATGTGGAAAATTACACACTCCTTTCAGTAGCCAGCCGGTCTTCCGGGAAACCGATTCCGGGCAACCCGAAAATCTACCCGGCATAGGAAATCTAAGTATCAATCTGCATACGGGTAAAATCACCTTTTCACGAAATATGTATCGCCTGCTTGGGTATTCCCCTCAGGAATTTTATCCGGACATGGAGAAATTCCTGTCCATGATCCATCCCGATGATGCTGCCTCCCTAAATATTACCGATACGCAGAATTATGCGGAAGGAAAATTAACGGAGCATTTTAGAATGTATACCGAGAAAGGAGAGATCAGGCATATCCGCAGTTATAATAAAATAAGTCAGAATGAAGCCGGCGAGAAAGTAATCAATGCCACCCTGCTCGACATTACCGAAAGCTTCCTGCCGAATAAAATGCTGCAGGAAAAAATGGCCTACGTAGACATGGCCATCGATAACAGTATTGATATTATTTCAGCCTACGACAAAGATCTGATCTGTATTGCCTGGAATAATAAATGTGAGGCCGAATACGGCATTCCTAAACAGGAAGCACTGGGTAAACATGCCCGCGAATTGATTCAGGGCCACAACAGCGCTCAGGTTCTCGGGCATTTGCAGCAAGCGGTGGAAGGAGAATTTATTCAGTTCCAGGAACAGGTTCAACAAAACCAACCCCGTTATTTTGAACGTTATTTTATTCCCCTGCGGGATGATTCGGGCCGGATCGTAGGGGTACTGAGTACCAGTCATGACATCACTACCATCCGGAATGTTTCGCGAAAACTCAATGACCTCAATCAGTCATTAAAGGAGAAAAATACAGAGCTCGAAAGGTCAAACAGTGAACTGGCTTCCTTCAGCTATATCGCCAGTCACGATTTACAGGAGCCACTCCGTAAAATCCAAACCTTCAGCCGCCGGCTGCTTGAAACCGAGATCAATAACCTGTCGCCGCAGGGAAGGGATTATTTCAGAAGAATGGAATCTGCTGCGCAGCGCATGCAGTTGCTGATCGATGACCTGCTTACCTTTTCAAGAACCAATACACTTCCAAAAGACTTTCAGCTCGTTGACCTGAATGATGTACTGGCTGAAGTAAAACAGGAGCTGCGTGAAGTTATAGAAGAGAAAAAAGCGGTGATCTATTCTGATCATCTGCCGAAGGCAAATATTATCCTTTTTCAGTTCCGGCAATTGCTGGAAAATGTTTTGGGAAATTCACTCAAATATGCCAAACCAGAGGTTCCTCCTCAAATCACTATAACCTCAACCCGGATTAATCGCGACGAATCACGCCTTTCCCTCCCGGGCGATGCGGAAGAATTCATACGGCTGGATATCACTGATAACGGGATTGGATTTGATGAACAGTATGCCGAGCGCATTTTCGAATTGTTTCAACGCCTTCATGGCAAACATGAATATCCGGGCACCGGTCTCGGACTCGCTATCTGCCGGAAGATCGTTAAGAATCATCATGGCCTGATGTTTTCCACCGGCGAGCCTGGAAAGGGAGCCACCTTTACGATCATTATTCCAGCCTGATAGCTGAATTTTTATTTGTCGGGTAGATGAATATTGATGTTTAATTCATCAGCGCGCGCTGTACTTATACCACGCGGCCATTAAGGCTGCTAAGGGTATTTGATGCGGCTGAGGGAATAATTATTGTATCCATAGCGCTGATCATCTATCAAACAGTCAGCCATGAAAAGCCTCATCATTTGCGTTTCCATTATAATCATCCTTATCCTGAATGCCTGCTCTAAATCGGGAGATGAACTACCCCGCGACACCAATGCTTTGCTCACGGGTATCCGTTGGGAAACGGTTTCTGTGATATCCAGGGCCGGCCCTGCTGCTCCGGAAACAGATATCTTTCCTTCGGTGCCGGCTTTTCAACGCGACGATTACCTGCTGTTTTCTATGGATTCAACCTATGAACTAAATGACAGTGAACTATTGCGCAATGATACCGCCATCCGCATTATAGATGCCGGGAAATGGCATATAGAAAAAGACGGCAATGATGAATACCTGCACATGATCAGCAATACTTTTACCACAGACTATCATCCCGGCAAGATCACCCTGTTGAATGAAAACAGTCTGGAGATCGAACGATACTACCCTTCCGACCAAAGCCTCATCCGTACCCGTTATCGTGGTGACCGCTAAATCTGAACTGATTTGCTTATTTTTAAGGATGCAGAAACCTCTTTACATATTGCTGGCCGGAGCCATTTTTATTGCAGCATTTGGAATGAAAAAAAATACTGAACATCAACCCCGTATCAATCATATCGCGCTGGCGGTAAGTGACCTCAGTAAAAGCACCGCATTCTACCGCGATATTGTTTCGCTGGATACCATTCCCGAACCGTTTAAAGACGGAAAACATACCTGGTTCAGTATCGGCGACCAAAGCCAGTTACACCTTATAGAAGTTGCTTTAGATCCTGAACCAAAAAATAAATATACCCATTTGTGCTTCAGTGTCAGGGATATTGACGCATTCATAC
>JAEYRC010000308.1 GCA_023409675.1 Bacteroidota bacterium | reverse complement strand
GATCCTTATTTTCTCAAGCGTTCTCTTGGAGAAGATGCATTTGATGTATTTCAACTGAAACGAAAAAGCGGGTATCATCCCCAGTTCGCCCGAAATAACCTGCAATTAAATCAGGGTAATAATCTTTTCAGTGAAATCGGATTATATGCAGGCGTATATGCTACAGACTGGTCATGGGCGCCCTTATGGTTTGATATGGATAATGATGGACTGAAAGATCTTTTCATTTCAAACGGTATTCCCAGGCGGTTGAATGACATCGATTATATCAATTATATCTCCGGTGAAACTATACAACGAAAAATTGCTACAGGAAACTTTAAGCAAAATGATTTCAGCGCGTTGGAGCAATTTCCTGAAATAAAACTCAGCAATAAATTTTTCAGGAATACAAACGGGCTTAAGTTCGAGGATTTGAAGGCCGCTGGCAGTAAAGAGGTCAAAACATTTTCCAATGGTGCTGTATATGCTGATCTGGATAATGATGGGGATCTTGATGCGGTGGTCAGTAATATTAATGATCATGCCCTCCTGTATGAAAACAAAAACAGTTCACAGGATCAAAAGAAATTTTTACAGTTTGAATTATCCGGACCGCCTGCCAATACTTCGGGTATTGGTGCGCGTTTGATCGTATTCAGTGGTGGCGACTGGCATACATATGAAAAATATCCCGTTCGTGGTTTTCAGTCGAGCATGAACATACCGGTACATATTGGTGTGCGGGGAATAACAGTTGATTCCATATTAGTGATATGGCCTGATCACCGCTATCAAAAGGTGATTCCTTTCACCGGAAAAGCGGATACATTGTATTATACGTCTGACCTGCCAAAATTTGATTATAATTCTTTTGCCCGCAGGATAAACAGGAAGGATTTTGTGATCAGAGACCTGACAGCAGCATCCCAGATAAGTTATCAGCATAAAGAGAATGCCTATAATGAATTCGACCGGGAATTATTACTGCCGCATGTACTTACAGCAGAAGGTCCGGCTTTGGCGGTTGCGGATATTAATGGTGATGGGTTAGAAGATATTTTTCTGGGTGCGGCCAAACGGTCTGTTCCAGCTGTATACCTGCAGCAGCAAAGCGGAACTTTCATCCAGAAACGGATTGCTGCCCTGGCGCAGGATTCTGTATATGAAGATGTGGATGCTCAATGGGCTGATGTGAATGGCGATGGGTTCCCTGATTTGATCGTAGCCAGCGGAGGCAATGAGTATCTAGGGCGGGAAGCGGCAAGGGCTCCGCGCCTGTACCTTAATGATGGCAACGCGAACCTGACGCGGAAACAGGATGCTTTTACGGAGATCTGGCTCACTGCCTCTGTGGTAACTGTCGCGGACTTTAACGGTGATGGATACCCTGACCTTTTTATAGGTGGCAGGGCAGAACCCGGGTCGTATGGCGAGCTGCCCATGTCATATCTGCTCATGAATGACGGAAAGGGTACATTTTCCAATGTAACCAATGTATGGTGTGCGGAACTTGAAAAGCCGGGTATGGTAACCGATGCGATATGGCAGGATATGGATGCAGATGGCCGGCCCGACCTGTTGATTTGTTACCAGTGGAGAGGAATCGATGCTTTTATGAATAGCGGAACATCTCTGGTAAAGAAGCCTGTTTCCACTGCAGCAGGATGGTGGAACTTCATACTGCCGGTTGATATTAATAAGGATGGGCATATTGATTTAGTTGCCGGTAATCTTGGTCATAATAGTCGGTTAACGGCCGATAGCGCGCAACCTGTAAATTTCTATTATGCTGATTTTGATGGAAATGGAAAGAAAGAACAGGCAATAACCTATCATCTGGGCGGTCGTGAAATACCACTGTTCAATAAAATGGAAATGGATCGTCAGCTTCCTGGTTTCAAAAAGAAATTTTTATATGCCGGTGATTTTGCCCGGGCCTCCCTCCGGGATATTTTAGGCGGGGCAATGGATACGGCTGACCGGTATACAGCTACCTGTTTTTCCAATTCAATATTGATTAATGATGGAAAAATGAATTTCTCTTTGCAGCCTCTTCCTGAAGCGGCCCAGTTAAGCAGTTTTAGAGATGCCCTGATTGTAGATGCTAACGCTGATGGATATCCTGATATACTGCTTGCCGGAAATTTTTATGGCAACAGCATTGCGCTGGGGCCGATGGATGCCGACTGCGGAACCTTGCTGCTGAACAATCAGCTGGGTGGATTCACTGCAATCTCTTTAAGCAGCCGGCTGATGACAGGAGAAGCACGCAGGATAAAAGCGCTTCCCGGCCTGGGAGCATCAGCATTCATCATCGCGAAGAACAATGGTAAAGCTGTAGTAGCCGTATTGGAGCAAGGGACAGATTCAGATTAATTAATTGATTATTCACCGGATCCGAATCGAATTGTCTCTACTGTCCATCGTTTCAAACACCCATAAGGATTTTGAATTGTACAAGTCCTGAAGGGACGGTATACCTCAGCGATGGGCAACGTCCACCGCTGAGATATGTAGATTATGATCCGGAAGAATCAAGCCATCCAAAAACCAGGTTGTTGCTCATCGCTGTATTAATACACCGGGTAATAAATTCTGGTGATCCATTTCGCGGTATCCGGCTCATGCATCCTGTTGGTAACCGGTTGTATGAAGGGTAAGGCGGGTGAATTATATCCCCGGTCCTGTACATAATTCTCCAGGTCGGAAAAACCAAGGCGGGTAGAATACTCCCCTCCGGTAATTTCCATTTCCAGAATATTTGCCGGGATCATCCTTTTCATGCTGAATGAATCCCTTTCAGGTAGCTCACGGTCAATAGCCAGCGCGATCATGGTAGAGTACCGGCCATCAATAAACGAAGTATGGTAAATAAGCGGTTTAAGCACATTGGCTTTATGCTTCGTTGCATATTGCTGTAACAGGGCTTCATGATTATAAAGCGATTCACGCGAAGGATAATCAATGGTTTGATACTTCGTACTGATAAACAGTGTATCGGGTTGTTTTATCAGACGGATGCTTTGACGGATCTGTTTCTCGCGTTCTTCGAGCACCGTTATTATACGTTCAATTTGTTCCCTAAGCGAATCTGAAAATACCGTGGCGCTGCGCTGGTTGTTCCAGCGTGTCCAGGGAAGATTATCCTTTGCTGTTGAACGCAATAGCCAGACCAGTTGCGCTGAATCAGGAAATTTTGCCAAAACCTGAAGCCGGCCAACCGGAGTCGACTGCCCGTTAAGTATTTGAAATTCATTCGCTATGGGTCCCTCTAAGCGTAGCACCTCCGGATGTGCATATCGCGCTATGAAGTCGGGAGAAGAAAGATTCCGGATAATAAAACGTGCATTGGCATATGCGGCCCGTTGTTGTTTTGACTCGGTTGTTTGGGGAAAAATAACATAAACAAATCCTATTGCGATAATCAACAGTACGGCCGGAACAAGAATTTTTTTCATATGGATTCAGGTAGATTATTCCACCGCACGCTGATGTTCTATAATAAAACGAATAATATCTTCCAAAGTGTGGGGTATCCGGGACACAGCATCTTGAATATCTTCCCGGCTCACCTGTGCTGCAAAAGAAGGCGTTTTCAGTCTTTTCAGTACACTTTTGACCTCCAGTCCGTCATAACCCGTTGGCCTGAGCAGCGATACCGCATGAATAAAGCCGGAAAGTTCATCAAAACAGTAGATCATATGATCCATTGCTGAAACCGGCTCAACACCAAAATGTTTAGGCCCGTGCGAGGCAATACACCGGATAATGTCCGGATCAACATGAAGTTCTTCCAGTTTTTCAATAATGATACGGCAATGATCTTCCGGGTGTTTCTCCCAGTCTGCATCATGCAATAGTCCGGCCTGATACCACGCGGCTGCCTCTGCAGGGGTTTTACCCTCCTTTTCCAGGGCCCAGGCCTGCATAACAGCGGCCACCTGCCGCATGTGTAAACGTAAACGATCATTTTTAACCCAGTCGTTCAGTAAGGAGTCTGCCTCGGCTGTGGATAATAATTTTCCTTTATCGGCCGGATCTCCGAAAGTGGATCTTCCCAAAGGTTTTACCATCCCCTAAAATAAAACTTTTACTGTCTTTACATACAGAAAGGGCTGAAATATCAAACTGATTTTGCATCAATTGGTAGAAGATTTAAATTTGCTATCAATTTTTTTATTGTAAATCAATGCGTTGCGAGGGTGCGATTAAAAATACTGTCTGAATATTTGGAAATACCCAATGTATAAACCTACCTTTGCGCTCCATAAAATATTTCCCCCGGGTTGGCGGGAGATACTAAAAAACATACAATGAGTAAATTACATTTCACTACAAAGCATGCGAATGCGGCTACCGTTAAGCACAACTGGTATGTTGTGGACGGTACCAATCAAACCGTTGGACGCATGTGTGCCAGGATTGCTGCTGTTCTTCGTGGGAAGAATAAAGCATATTATACGCCACATGTTGATTGCGGAGATTATGTTATCGTTATCAACAGCGATAAGGTTAAGTTTACCGGAAACAAGCTTGATGATAAAGAATACCTGACCTTTTCGGGTTACCCCGGAGGCCAGCGTGGCGAAACAGCCCGGAACCTGCTTAACCGCAGGCCTGAAGCCATAATCGAAAGAGCAGTAAAGGGTATGCTTCCAAAGAATCGTCTTGGTCGCAAAATGTTCAAAAAATTATTTGTGTATGCCGGAAGTGAGCATCAGCATACCGCACAAAAACCCCAACCGTTAACGTTCTAATTGTAATTATACATGGAAAAGCAAAAAAATGCAGTCGGTCGTCGTAAAGAAGCGGTAACGCGGATCTTCCTTGCTAAAGGTTCAGGATCTATTACGATCAACGATAAAAACTACAAAGAGTATTTTTCTCTTCAATATCTTCAGAACCAGGTGGAGCTTCCCCTCAAAACTATCGAGTCGCTCGATAAATTTGATGTGAAAATCAATGCTTCAGGTGGTGGTATCAAAGGCCAGGCAGAAGCTGCCAAGCTGGGCATCGCCCGGGCACTGGTGGACCTGAACCCTGAATTTCGTCCTGCACTGAAAGCTGTAGGTGTTCTTAAGCGTGATCCCCGTTCTGTTGAGCGTAAGAAATTTGGTCATAAGAAAGCACGTAAAAGCTTCCAGTTCAGCAAACGTTAATCGTTTTCTGGTCATAGTTACCCGGCTTATTCCGGGCTGGATCACCAATAACATTAATAACATTATCATAAAGACAAAATGGAAAATAACACTTCATTACAACAGCAATTACTAGAAGCAGGCGTCCACTTTGGTCATCTGCGTAAGAAGTGGAACCCTAAGATGCTGCCGTATATCTTCGCTGAAAAGAAAGGTATTCACATCATCGACCTGAACAAAACCACCGAAAGTCTTCAGGACGTTGCAGCGGCGCTTAAACAAATTGCCCGCAGTGGAAAAAAGATCATGTTCGTGGGAACCAAAAAGCAGGCTAAAGAAATTGTAACAGAATGTGCCCGCCGCGTGAATATGCCTTTTGCAACTGAACGCTGGCTGGGTGGAATGCTGACTAACTTCAACACGGTTCGTAAGAGCGTAAAGAAAATGCAGAGCATTGACAAACTGTTGAATGATGGTAGCGCCGAAAGCCTGACCAAGAAAGAACGCCTGCAACTTCAGCGCGACCGCGATAAAATGGATAAAGTTCTGGGCGGTATCTCCCAGCTCGGACGTGTTCCCGCTGCACTGTTTATCATCGATATCGGGCACGAGCATATCGCGCTGGCAGAAGCAAAACGTCTTGGCATCACTACCTTCGGTATCGTAGATACCAACTGCGATCCGAATAAAGTGGATTTCGCAATCCCCGGTAACGACGATGCTACTAAATCAATCGCAATTATCACTCAGTATATCACTGCTGCCATTGCTGAAGGTCTGGCCGAAAGACAGGCTGCAAAAGATGAAGAAGTGGAAGGCGACGCGTCATTTGATGAAAATGAAAAACGCGCAGCCAGGATGCAGGCAGAAGCCGAATCCGAAGCAGGAAGAGGTCGTGCCGCAGGTGGAAGAGGACGTGGTAACAGCGGAGGCGGACCAGCACCTAAACGCCGGACAACCGGTGGTGGCGGACAACGCCGTCCAGGTGGTGGACGATAACACCGGAATTGCCGGAGTGATAACCCATTATTAATTTAAAACATTGTACTATATGTCTACTGTAACTATTACAGCGGCTGATATCAACAAACTTCGCCAGGCAACCGGTGCAGGAATGATGGATTGCCGTAAAGCATTAACTGAAACTAACGGTGATTTTGAAGCCGCGATCGACTGGCTGCGTAAGAAAGGCGCTAAAGTTGCTGCATTACGCGGCGACCGTGACGCGAAAGAAGGCGTTGTGATCGCTAAAACTACTGATGATAATAAAGTTGGAATTGCACTGTGCGTAAGCTGTGAAACGGATTTCGTAAGTAAAAATGCTGAATTCGTTGCCTTCGCCCAAAGCATTGCTGACGCGGCGGTTGCTAACAATGTGAAGAATGTTGAAGAGCTGAATAATGTTACGATCAACGGTTCCAAAATCGCTGACCTGGTAAATGATAAACTCGCCAGCATCGGTGAAAAAATCGGCATCAATAAATTTGAACGTGTCGAAGCAGATTACGTAGCCTCTTATATTCATGGTGCAAACCGGATAGGCGTACTGGTAGGAATGAGTAAGGAAGCCGCTGAGATCAGAAAAGACCTGGCTATGCAGATTGCTGCTATGAATCCTGTA
>JAEYRC010000264.1 GCA_023409675.1 Bacteroidota bacterium | reverse complement strand
CTTCAGTCAGGACGAGCCGAAGTAATCCAGAACCCACGAGCTTTCCGTCATTGCGAGCCTAAGGCAAAGCAATCAAGAAAACAATGCGACGTCAGTTTAACACCCTATTATCAATCCTGGATTGCTTCGGGCAAAACCCTCGCAATGACGTTCACAATGCATAGAGCCTTTCGGTCAGGACGAGCCGAAGCAATCCAGATCCACGAGCTCTCCGTCATTGCGAGCCGAAGGTGAAGCACTCCAGAAAACAATGCGACGACAGGATAAGAAGCTACTTACAATCCTGGATTGCTTCAGACAAAACCCTTTCAATGACGTATACTAAAGCAAATAAAAAATCAGCATAGCCATCCAGGTATTTTACCAGTTGACTATGCTGATGCTTAATATTGATAAAGGAAATTAGTTTTCCACGTCGCAGGGTACCCGCGAAAATTGGAGGGCGGTCCAAACATGATCAAGTGGAACATGTTCACGCGGTTCGAAACCAGCCTGTGCCAGGCAATTCCATGAACAATCGCGGTTCAGGTCGGTAGCTATTTTTGAAGCTACTTTTGGGTACGCTACCCAGAAGGTTACATCCTCATTCAATGCAGGAATCACTTCCCGCAGAATGCCTTTTAACTGATTTTCACTGAGGGCAAATACTAAGGCAAAATCAATCTTCCGCGTTTTTAGAAGCGGAGTAACATTTTTTGCAAAAGTGATTTTTAGAAACTGCTTTTCAATTGATGAAGGTAATCCCTGAATTAAAATGTTCTTTTCGTCGTTAAATTGAAGTTTTTCTAAACAATTTTGCACCATGCCGAGGGAGGTTTTAGTGATAAAATGTAATGAATTCCGTTGCAGTAAAGGGGCAAATTTACGAAAAAAAACGCTCCCCTGGGCTAAAAAACTGCCAGAATGCCGTAGCAGCCTCTGTTTCAGCGGTTTAAACCCCATCTTATCACGCATAATTTCATCCTATTCATCAATTTCCAAAGCCTTTTATCAGGTCATTTTACCATTCACCCGACCATAAAATCCCGTGCATCGTACACCCTTACAGCAATAAAAAACCCGGAACGTATTCCGGGCTTTCATAGGTGTACAGTTTTATACTTTTCCAAAAAATCTTACTTCACCGGTTTATAATATTTCATCGCTTCGGGCATCATCGCTCTAAGCCGTTCGATACGGGTACCTTCGGAAGGGTGTGTACTTAAAAACTCAGGTGGCTTTTGTCCTTCACTCATTTTAGCCATCCGTTCCCAAAGCGGAATAGCTTCCTGTGGATTATACCCCGCCATAGCGGTAAAAATGAGTCCGAAACGATCAGCTTCCAGTTCCTGTTTACGCGAATTGGGCAACAGTACGCCAATCTGGGCGCCGGGTGCATATACGGCATTGAAAATATTATTGATCTGCGGATTTCCACTGGAAAGAACATTACCGGCAACCCCGATACCTTCTGCAAGCATTGCCTGACTCATCCGTTCGTTCCCGTGACGGGCGATGGCATGCGTAATTTCATGCCCGATCACCACGGCCAGCGCGGCTTCATTTTGGGTAACCGGAAGTAAACCGGTATACACCACCATTTTACCGCCCGGCATTGCCCAGGCATTAACATCAGGAGCATCAACCAGGTTGTATTCCCACTTGAATCCCTGCAGTTCTTTTCCCAAACCTTTGGAGGTATAATATTCTGTAATGGCCTTTGTTAGTCGCTGACCAACGCGCCGTACCATCTCACCATCTTTACTGGCGGTAGGTGATACAACTCTGCTTTGACTCAAAAAATTCCGGTATTCCTGCTGGGCCATCGTTGCCAGTTCATTGTCTGACAAAAGCGCCAACTGATTTCTTCCGGTAATTACATTGCGGGTACACGCTACAAGGGTGATTAAAAATGCAGCTACAATCAAAAACTTTTTCATGAGGTAGTATTTACCTTCATAAATAGACAATACTTGTACCAAGCTGCGTTAACTGCAGGTGAAAGAATAGTGGAGGATAACTGTAAAATCAGGATTCACTTTCATCTTCTTCCTGGCGCCGGCGCGATCTTCTGCGGTCTCGATGCTTGAGAATAGGAACCTTGCTTTCCACACCCCGCAGCAGACGGGTTATATTTTTCTGATGGGTTAGAATCACCAACAAGGCAACGGCTATGGCAAAGGCCCTGTACAAGGTTTCCTGTTCGTTGAAAATAAAGAGGATGAAGACCGCAAAGGCGATGCTGGCCAATATCGAACTGAGGGAAACAAAACGGGTTAAATAGAGTACCAGCAAAAATACCGCTACGCAACATACAGCAACGATGGGCTGGATGGCGAGGATCATTCCAAATAAAGTCGCTACACCCTTGCCACCGCGGAAATCCGCCCATATGGGGAAAATATGCCCCAGCACAGCGGCCAGACCTAAACCAACCATAAAATTGGTGCGATCCCATTCACTGGTCAGGTAATAAGGCAGTAAAATAAAGAGACTGGTGGCTACAACACCTTTCAACATATCCAAAACCATAACCAATGTACCCCATCGTGGGCCCAGTACTCTGAATGTATTGGTAGCACCGGCATTGCCGCTGCCGTATTCCCGGATATCTATACCAAAAAACGCTTTACTGAGCCAAACTGCGGTCGGAATTGAGCCAATGAGGTATGCAAATACAATGAGTAGTACTTCTTTCAAGTGATATTGAGTTGGTTATAGTTGGACGACAAAAATAAGCAAAATCAGCCGTAAAGGGTGAGGTCAATATATTAAAATTATCCTGTTGGCTGCATAGTGAATTTATAGAATGTAGTTTTCAGTATGATGATTTCCCCAAAATTTTGTTAATAGCGCTGTGACGGTCTTCCCGATGCAGCATTGATAATGCAGAAGAGGTGTAAGATCAAGCCGGGAATAATCAGCAGTATATAGCCCAGTCCAGTAAAAATGAACCATAAAATTCCGGCAGCGATCTGATTTTTATACAATTGTCCTGCTCCTGGAATGATAAAACTCAGGAGGGCTGCAATGCCCGGACTCCATTCCTGGGCCCTGCCCTCAGTCATATATCGGGGTGGCTGCGTATGGCGGTAAGCAGTACCTTCTCCATCGAGAAATTCACCGCAGTGCCGGCATTTTATCGCGTTGAAGCGGATAGATTCTTTACAGTATGGACAGATCCTGTCATGAATAATTGTATCCATTCAGGAAATATAAGATTTTTTCACTTATTTCCGGGGCTTGTGCTGGTCTGTACCCGCATTGCGGTTCTTAACCGCCCTGATCAGGTCTTCAAGATAATCCGTTTGAATCTCCTGGATTTCGAGCAGCTTTTTATTCTGATGCACGATCAGGTGGTCAATTTTTTCACTTAATAACTTAATCTCCAGTTCTGCTTTCAGGTTGATTTTATAATCGAGTTCACTCCTTTTGCGGTCTTTTTGTTCCTGCCTGTTCTGACTCATCATAATGATGGGTGCCTGCAGCGCGGCAATGCAGGAAAGCATCAGATTCAGCAGAATAAAGGGATAAGGATCAAAAGGCCTGTCCCGGATATACAGCAGGTTTATAGCGATCCAAATTACAATGAACAGAAAGAAACTGATGATGAATTTCCAGCTCCCGCCGAACTGTGCCACCCTGTCGGCTATACGCTGTCCGGGCGTTGGACCGGAATCGGGTTCTTCATGAATATTCTCCGCGAGTATGGAATTGCTGCGGATAGCCTTTAACACCACATTATCCAGGTCAGCTAACTCACCCTTTTCTTCCATGATCAGTGTTGATAAATACTGACGCCGCAATAAATTCAGCTCATCGATCGAAATATAATCTGCGGAAGTAAAATCAGGATGCTGCTTAAGAATGTAATTCAACACCCCTTCCCGGATATCGGAAAGACGGATGGCCTCTCCGTTTTTGACAGGGCGTCCACTGATTCTGCTGTATTTCATATATGCGGTAGTTTTATCGACCGTTTCCTGAATTACTGTGCTGATGCTTTCACCATGATCCAGTTTTCCTGCTGCCTATGCCCTTCAACTGTTAACCCTGCAGCTTCAATGGCTGTGATAATGTCTTCCATATCTCCGGCCAAGAGCCCGCTTAGCAACAACACTCCTCCCCTTTCAAGATGAGCTGCAATGGAAGCCATGTGGCCGATAAGGATTTTCTTATTGATATTGGCCAGTATGATATCAAAAAGCTGATGGGTAATGATTTGATCTTCCTGTTGAAGGGTGATCCGGGACGACCCGTTTTCTTCAAGGTTTTCCCGGGCATTGCGGATACTCCACTCATCATTATCAATAGCCAGGATGCTGGCAGCGCCGAGTTTTTCAGCAAGTATGGCCAGTATGCCGGTTCCGGTTCCAAAATCCAGCACATTCTTTTGCTTAAAATCGAGCTGCTCCATTTCCTGTACCATCAGGCTTGTGGTGGCATGATGTCCGGTGCCAAAACTCATTCGGGGCGTAATGATTATATCGTATTGGGTATTACCCTGTTTTTCGTGGAAGGATGCCCGTATGGTACAGAAGTTACCGATTACAACCGGATCAAAACTGCTTTCCCAGTCGGCATTCCAGTTGCGCGGCCTTATCACATCACATTCAACACTGAAACCGGAAGCGATGGATTGAAAATCATTGTCGTCAAATTGTTCTTCATCAATGCAGGCGATCAGCATACCTGACCGTTGTTCAAATCCATCAAAGCCGATAGCACTAAGCCGAGCAATAAGAATGTCGGCCTGATCCGCGGCAATATCCTTAAACGTAAACTGCAGGTAGTTATTCATAATAAAAAAAGGTCTGCATTTGCATGCAGACCCGAATGTACAGTTTTGAATTTATTCGCCGGAAGGCTTTTCCGGTCTGTTATGTTCCGGTCTTTGATCAGGACGTTGTTCTGAGCGCTGATCGGGACGTTGTTCCGGCTTCTGCATCAGCACTTTGCGGCTGAGTTTGAATTTACCGGTTTTCTGATCTACACCTATTAGTTTTACTTTTACGATATCTCCTTCACTCAATACGCCCTCAAGGTTCTCCAGGCGCTTCCACGAAACTTCACTGATGTGCAGCAGTCCCTGTTTACCAGGAACAAATTCTACGAAAGCTCCATAAGGCATAATGGATTTCACGGTAGCTTCGTACACCTCTCCAACTTCAGGAACGGCAACAATACCTTTAATCCAGCTAACCGCTTTTTCCAGGCCTTCTTTCGCCGGACTGAATATGCTGACTTCACCCTGGTTACCAACTTCCTCGAGGTTGATGGTGGTACCGGTTTCACGCTGAATTTCCTGGATGATCTTACCACCGGGTCCGATAACAGCACCGATGAATTCTTTATCAATAAACAGTTTCACCATACACGGCGCGTGTGGTTTCACCTCTTCGCGTGCCTGCGGGAAGGTATCGTACATGGCATCCAGGATGTGCAGTCTGCCACGACGTGCCTGCTCAAGCGCCGCACGCATGGTTTCCATACTCAGTCCATCGACCTTAATATCCATCTGAACACCGCATATTCCATCACGGGTACCAGTAACTTTGAAGTCCATATCACCAAGGTGATCTTCATCGCCCAGGATATCGGTAAGGATCGCGTTAGCGCCATCCTCGCGGGAAATCAATCCCATAGCAACCCCACTCACGTGTTTTTTAAGCGGCACACCCGCATCCATAAGCGCCAGTGACCCGGCACATACTGTGGCCATGGATGATGATCCGTTAGATTCGAGAATATCACTTACGATACGCACGGTATAAGGATATTCACCACCCGGCATCATTTGCTTTAGCGAGCGCATGGCCAGGTTACCATGACCCACTTCACGTCGTCCCACACCGCGCATCATTTTAACTTCGCCGGTAGAGAAGGGAGGAAAGTTATAATGCAGAATGAATTTTGAATATTCCGATGTAGCCGCACTTTCAACCAGCAATTCATCGAGTGGTGTACCCAGTGTTACAGTAGTTAGCGATTGTGTTTCGCCACGGGTGAATAAAGCTGAACCGTGTGGTGATGGAAGTACATCAACCTCCATACTCAGGGGCCGAACTTCATCCAGTTTCCGGCCATCAAGTCGTACCTGATCATCGATGATCATATTGCGTACAACTTCCCATTTCAGGTCTTCGTAATATTTTTTAAGTGTTTTTACATCTTCAGGTGCAGCTTCTTCTCCCATTCCTTCCACCAGCTCTTTTTTCAGCAGGTCATAAGCTTCACTGCGTTCAGATTTCTTGCCGGCAGCTTTAGATATCTGGTAAACTTTATCGCGGTATGCTTCTACCCTTGCTTTCAGTTCAGGTTTTTCTTCAGGTTTCGCATAATCACGTTTTTCACCAGCTTCTGCTTTTTCACGCAATTCCTGCTGTGCCCTGATCTGAATCCGGATTGCATCGTGGGCAATTTCCAATGCACGAATAAGTTCTTCTTCTTTGGCTTCTTTCGCTTCCCCTTCCACCATCATCAGGTTTTTTTCTGTCGCCGCGATGATGAATTCCATATCAGCAGTGGCCAGTTCACTCCGGGAAGGGTTGACAACAAATTCACCGTCAACCTTGGCTACACGTACTTCAGAGAGCATTTCCTTAATGGGAATATCTGATACTGCCAGAGCTGCAGAAGCGGCCAGGCAGGCAAGCGCATCAGGCATGATCTCGGCGTCGCTCGAAATCAGGGTTACCAGAACCTGAACATCACAGAAATAATCATCAGGAAAAAGCGGGCGAAGCGCCCGGTCGATCAAACGGCTGGTGAGCACTTCATAGTCATTCAACCGTCCTTCACGCTTGAAAAACGATCCGGGGATACGGCCGGCTGACGCGAATTTTTCAGTATAATCGACGATCAGCGGAAACCAGTCCTGACCTTCTTTAGGTTCTTTATTGGCAACAACAGTAGCAAGAATGATACAGTTACCCTGCCGTACCGTTACGGCACCATCGGCCTGGCGTGCCAGTTTGCCGGTTTCTATGGTGACCATCCGGCCCCCACCTATATCGAAGGTAACTTGAATGGGTTGAGAAAGCATACGTTAATAAATTTGAGATTTCCAGGCCTGAGGAGCGGTCAATCAGGAGTTGCAAGCCAGAAACCGGTTAATAATGGAATAAAGCCGGGCTTCAATGTATCAAACAACTATTCCCAACTGTAAAAAGAGTTGGGAATAGGGAATACATTGACATATAATATTTTATAATTATTTCCGCAGACCTAATTTTTCGATCAGGCTCCGGTAGCCCTGGAGATTTGTTTTACTGAGATAAGTCAGCAGGCGCTTACGCTGACCAACCATTCTCATAAGGCCCCGGTGAGTGGAGAAATCATGCTTGTTTTTTTGAAGGTGCTCAGAGATCCGGTTGATGCGCTCGGTAAGCAGCGCTACCTGTCCTTCAATAGAACCGGTATTGGTGGCAGAACCTCCAAAATCAGTGAAAATTGTTGAAACTTTTTCTTTAGTTAGATAAGACATCTTGTTTTTTTTATAACATCGTTGAATATTCGACAAAATCAGGCGGCAAAGGTAGGAAATAATTTTGTTCCCCGGATATTGTGTCAGGATATTTTTCCGGGTAAGCGGAATTATGCCCCATAATTATGGACATAACCTTCAGTTTGCTGCTATGCCAAACAAAATTAGGACTAAATTCTTCCTCTTTCCAACAATAATCAGGATAATATTTACCTTTCTTTCCTGATGCTATTGATCTATCTGCAACATGACAGTCCGCGCACCCGGTATATCATGGACTATTTTTTCACGGGAATATATACGGTTTCTTACCGCATTACCGGCAATCTGTCGGAATATGCCGGGTATACCGGTCCCAAACTGTCGTATAGCGCTGCGGAAACCGGATCTGGCATCCAGTATCGTTCATGCGGTCTGCTGGAAGAACAATCAGTTATACCAACGAAGATTCAGATAGAAACGCAAAACGGCAGGCATATTGCCTGGTTCCCAAGACTCCAGCCGTCAGCGGCAAGCTTCGATCCCTTTGCCAGTGCTTTTTTTCTATTATCCCGCTATGAAGAATGGCTGCCCTACCAGGCCGATGAACATGGACGGTTCAAAGCCGGCGATTCGGCGCAGGTGCAGGCCGGTCTTGCAGAATTACCGCTCGTAAATTAATGGGCAGAACAGGTGATCAGCCTCCTTTTTCAGCACCATCCAGAATTGAGAGTAAGCAGACCTGAATTCCGAGCAACAATTACTATTGACA
>JAEYRC010000278.1 GCA_023409675.1 Bacteroidota bacterium | reverse complement strand
GGCTATATCAAAACTATTCCGGGCACCTCCAAAACCAATATCGATGGTGTATTTGCCTCCGGTGATGTTCAGGATAAAATATACAGACAGGCGGTCACGGCGGCCGGAAGCGGTTGTATGGCGGCGTTAGATGCTGAACGTTATCTTTCGGCTATGGAACTCGGTATATGATCGGGCAAAATCCGCAGGGCGGATCTATTGTCACAGCGGTTAGAATACAATTGTTCATGTAGAAAATTTATGATGTGCTAACCATCGAATTAAAAGACATCCGGCTCTATGCCTATCACGGTGTTTACGAACTGGAACAGCTTACCGGAAATGAATATGAGGTAAATCTGTGGGTAAGTTATGAAGAAGGCGATACCCGCTTCGATTCCCTGGCGCAAACCATCGGCTATGAAACGCTCTTTGATATCGTTCGGCAACGGATGATGATAAGAACGCCTTTACTGGAGAAGGTCTGCGACAGCATCATCCGTAAAGTACGGCACAAATTCCCTTTTGTAAAAGAAGTAAAGATCAGCTTATATAAACTGCAGGCACCTATCCAATATCTTGATGGAAAGGTGGGGGTGACCATGCATAAAGTGTTTGAGTAGGGTGCCGGAGTTTTTGGAATTGAGTATTCTGCTGGTTTAGCAGGAATACAATGATCCGGTGATGATATCTTAATTCCTTATCCGGAACAACAATATCTGTAAACATTGTTTACCGGAATATTTTCCTAAAACGACTTAATAGCTCTTGATCATAAATACACACTCTTCGATTTTGCGGATCTGCTGTGTTCTTTCCATGCCGCGCAGATTTGAAGAGGTCGGCAGCCGGAGTTTCCGGGCGATTGAATCCGACTCAATCTGTTGCAGGGAATGAAAGATATTTTGGGAGGAGATGGCAAATACAACGCCTTCGGCTTTTTCCTGGCGGGTATTGATGATGCCGATGATTTCGCCATGTTTATTGAAAACCGGTCCACCGGAGTTACCGGGATTTGCGGTCACCCCAATCTGGAAGCTGATGGTATCCCCTTTAAAACCGGTTTTGGCACTCATATATCCCTCATTGTAGACGATCTCTTCGCGCGGGTAGCCCAAGGTGAACAATTGTTCGCCCAGTTCGGCGCCGGCACGTTTGATTCCATAGGGCAGGCTGGAAAGGGGTTTGAAATCATTATCAATGATCCGTAAAACGGCAATATCGGCCATGGGGTTCTTGTGAACGAGTTCAGCCCGAAAATCCTGACCTTTATTATTCTGAACAACGATGGTTGTTGCTCCCTGTACCACATGGGCATTGGTAATAAGGTAACCTTTGCCATCGATCAGAAAGCCGGTACCTCCCGATTTGATCGGGGTATTATCCGGCGCTTTGGCGATGTTTTCCTGTTCCACCCGTTGTTTCAGCGCGTCTACGGTACGACGGGTATTTTCAAATTTGCGGTTCAGTTCGAGAACCGTCTGCGTATTTTCTTTCCTGGAATAATAAGAAACCATACCTGCTACAAGGAAGGTTGTAAGGCCCGCGATAGAGGCGGCAACTGCC
This sequence comes from Bacteroidota bacterium, assembly GCA_023409675.1. Lineage (GTDB taxonomy): Bacteria > Bacteroidota > Bacteroidia > Chitinophagales > Chitinophagaceae > Flavitalea. Next base: position 12,435 of record JAEYRC010000278.1, on the reverse strand, counting down.
ATAACGCGCTTGTATTTTCTCCAGAGGGTAATGACCGGTGAAGGTTTATGGTCATCCTGGATCTTGTGCCCGTCTTTGAGCATCTGGTGCGTGGCCGACAGCCGGGCAGTGAAATTTTTACGGTCGCGGTAATCATCGAGATTTTTCAACAGAATTGACTGTTCAACGATCAATTGATCAAGAGCGGGATCGCTTTGGCGTAAACGTTCAAAAGCCGTTCTTTCCTCCCGGGGCATTTCACCCAGCAGGTAGCGTTCCACATCTTCCAGTCGTTTAGAATTCTCCATGTTACTCGCGGTTAAGATTACCTGAAAAAAACAATTTTTTTAATCGGACCAGACATTTGTATTTCTGATTCTTGGCATTATCGGCATTGGTATACCCGAAACTGTCGGCTATATCATGCATAGACCGGCGTTGAATATAAAAGGCTTCCAGTAAGCTTCGGCAGGGCTCTCCGAGTCCGGCCATTGCCGATTCCATCTGTTCAAAATCCTGATTCTTCTTTTCATGAACTGAAACATCCTCATTTACCGGAACCGTATCCTCAATATCCTGGATTTCAGCGTAGCGTTGTTTTTGTTGTAAACGCTTCAGCCAAAGCCGGCGGGCAACAGAGTAGAGATAGGTCCGGATCAGGCAGTTCAGTTCAAATTCAGGAGTTTTACTCTTTTCGTATAGAACGATCATCGATTCCTGAAAAATATCCCTTGCATCATCGTCTGAACCGTTATTATTCAATACCATAGAACGGATCATCTTGAAATTTCGTTCATATATGATCTCTATGGCTTTCCCGTCGCTGGCGGCAAGTCCCTTCAATAAAGCCTCCTCCGTTAAATCGATGTTCACCTTTTCCATGTATTAATACCGAAATTAAGCAATAGTAACCCGCAGCCGGGATGGCTAAAAAAAAATTTAAAATAAATCTGAATACAGCGGGTTACTTTTCCCCGCTTCTGGTATAAACACCAAATCATTCACTAACCAACACAAAAAACAAGTACATGAAAAAACTTTTGTTGATCCTGGCTATCGGTGCTTTCGTAGCCTGCAATGACAATTCTGGAACTGATGAATTACCACAAGATACTATCCCTGCTCCAGTAGCACCTATGGATACTACCACTGTAGCTCCTCTTGATTCTACAGTTGTAGCAACTCCTGATTCTACTGTTGCCCAGTAAGATTTTCTATGGCAAGCAATCGTAAAAGGTCATTCGAAAGAATGGCCTTTTATAATTTAAGGCCTTCATAATGAGGCAGATACACGCGTTGCTTAAATAAAAGAGAGCGATCGGGTAGGATCGCTCTCTTTTATTTATTACATTTCATTTGCCGAACAGCACTATTTCATCTTTGCTTTAAGATTCTCGTCTACCGCATCCAGGAATTCCTGCGTATTCAGGTAATCATCTTTGGTGGTATTATTGCCATGGATACATACCGCCAGGTCTTTGGTCATTTTACCGGATTCAACGGTTTCGATACACACTTCCTCAAGTGTTTGGCAGAAATCTATAAGTTCCTGATTATCATCTAATTTACCCCGAAAAGCTAAACCTCTTGTCCAGGCAAAAATAGATGCAATTGGATTGGTAGATGTTGGTTTACCGGCCTGGTGATCGCGATAATGCCGGGTAACGGTTCCATGCGCGGCTTCAGCCTCCAGGGTTTTTCCATCAGGCGTAACCAGCACTGAGGTCATCAGTCCCAATGAACCAAAGCCCTGGGCCACCGTATCACTTTGCACGTCGCCATCGTAATTTTTACAGGCCCATACAAAATTTCCGTTCCATTTCAACGCGCTGGCCACCATATCATCGATCAGGCGGTGCTCGTAAACAATGCCGGCAGCATCAAACTTATCTTTGAATTCTGTCTGATAGATATCTTCAAAGATGTCTTTAAAGCGGCCATCGTATTTCTTCAGAATGGTATTTTTGGTTGAAAGATACAGCGGCCATTTTTTCGCCAGAGCCATATTAAAGCAACTGCGGGCAAACCCGATAATGCTTTCATCGGTATTGTACATCGACAGTGCCACACCATCACCCTTAAAATTATATACTTCAAACGACTGCGGTTCTCCACCATCTTCAGGGGTGAAGGTCATGGTTAGTTTTCCTTTTCCTTTTACCACCATATCGGTCGCGCGGTACTGATCACCAAAGGCATGACGGCCAACAATGATCGGGGCAGTCCAGTTGGTTACCAGACGCGGGATGTTTTTGATAACGATAGGTTCACGAAAAACGGTGCCATCGAGGATATTGCGGATGGTGCCATTGGGGCTCTTCCACATTTGTTTAAGGTTGAATTCCTTTACCCGCGCTTCATCAGGCGTAATGGTCGCGCATTTGATACCAACACCATATTCGCGGATCGCATTGGCCGCATCAACTGTAACCTGATCATTGGTTTTGTCGCGGTGTTCAATTCCAAGATCATAATATTTAATGTCCAGCTCCAAATAAGGAAGGATCAGTTTTTCTTTAATGAACGACCAGATGATCCGTGTCATTTCATCGCCGTCAAGTTCTACAACGGGATTCTTAACGATAATTTTTTTACTCATGGTTGATTTTTTCAGAGTCGCAAAAATAAGGCATAATTTTTCTCTGATAAATTTTATATACGATGCAGAAAGATGCTTTTAAGGCATGCCGGTAAAGGATAATATTTTATATTCGTTCATATGGTTGAGGTACTTAAAAATTATCTTAACGGGATAATGGTCATGGATGATGATGAGGTGAACCAAATTGCTGCTATTGCCCGTATACGTAATTATGACAGGAAAGTATTTCTTATCAATACGGGTGAAACGGAACAATACCTAAACCTCATCGTCAAAGGCCTGGTTCGGAAGTTTTTTAATAAAGGCAGTTCAGAAATCATTACCCAGATTGCCCGGGAAGGAGAATTTATCAGTTCCTCTGTGTCATTCCTGACGGGTAAACCTTCTGAATACTGTGTCGAAACACTTGAACCCTGCACTTTTCTTTCCTTCTCCCGCCACGATATTGAAAAGCTGTATACTATCAGCGCCCGCTTTCAGCAGCTTGGACGAATCATTATCACCAACCTGATGCTGGAAAAGGAAACCTGGGAACTCGACCGGATACGGTATTCAACGCGGGAGCGTTTTGCCCGATTCCTGTCGGAAAATGCCGACCTCTTCAACCGGGTTCCGCAAAAATTCTTAGCCTCTTATTTGCATATTCAACCTGAAACATTCAGCCGGTTAAAGCACACTTTACGTAACCCTTCAACCTGAATCGTTATTATGGCTGTAGCAGATGAACAATATTTCACACTGGTTTATTCCTCACTTCAGAAATTTTCCGGTCTGAGTGAGGCCGATTTCAAGCTTCTTTCACCCTATTTTGAAATCCGGTCATTTGGTAAGAAAGAAGTGATAGCGCCTGCGGGTGTAGTTGATGATTACCTGAACATGGTGGTTCAGGGACTGGTTAGAAAATATATACCGGTCAGAAACCGGGAAGTTACGATTCAGCTTGCTACAGAAGGACATCTTATTCAGTCGGAAATTTCCTTTCACCAGCGTATTCCATCGGAAGTGGTTATTGAAACCATCGAGCCCACAATACTGGTAAGCATGCATTACCGCAACGTTCAGGAGGCGCTGCAGAAACTGCCGTTTGGTGAGGCCCTGGGTCGAATCATTATCTCCTATATGTTCATCAAAAAAGATGACCGATCGTACCGGCAGTTGAAATACAATACCCGGGAACGCTTTCTGGATTTTATTAAAACCAACCCGCATATGTTGCAGCGGGTACCTCAAAAAATTCTTGCCTCTTACCTCAATATTGAACCTGAAACCTTCAGCAGACTAAAACATCTGGTGGCCAGAAAATAGGTTTTTAAAAAGGTATATCGCTTCCTCCCATTAATCAGGATTGCTCTGCAGAAATCGGTTGTACAAAAATGTGGCGGGCGACCTGTTCACTCAGGGTGATAGGAATCATCCCGTTAATGCTGACTTCCTGGGAGCGGTCGAATTCAAAACATCGGATAACATCAATTCTGGAACCGAGCGAAATATTGCGGTGGGTGAGCAGTTCCAGCATTCCAGGTGTCTGGTCGGTAATATTCCGAACCAGGGTCTTGCTGCCGGCACCCATCGTACTCAGCGCGATATCATTGCGGATTACAAATACTCCATTCCGGTCGGGGATGGGGTCGCCATGCGGATCACTCTGTGGAAAACCCAGGTATTCATCGAGTCGGTCTACCAGTTCGGGACTGCTGATATGTTCCAGCTCTTCGGCTACCTCATGAACCTCTTCCCACCCGAAATGCAGCTTTTCTACCAAAAAATATTCCCAAAGCCGATGCTTACGGATGATCTGAATAGCTACCTTTTCGCCTTTATCGTTTAACCTGAAACCTTTATAGCGTTCATAGATCAGCAAATCCTGGTTGCGTAATTTTTTGAGCATATCTGTTACAGATGCCGCACGGGTTTGCAGTTCTGCAGCAAGTTCATTGGTGGTAACCAACCCGGAACCAGCCTGCAGATGGTATATGGCTTTCAGGTAATTTTCTTTACTGGTAGAATACTTCATAACATGCCTGTATGCGCCGGAGCTGTTGAACCCGATGTTTTCGGGGAGAAATCACCCTTGCGGGGTGCTGATCTTTCAGGACCTGCCCGGAACCATTTCCGCTAAATTAACGGGTTCTCCCAAAGCGAAAAGCAATATTTTTGACGGGCATCATTATTTTAGATGGCATAACAGTACTTTTACCCATCATGACCTACTGTAAGCTTATGCGATATTTACTGGTATTATTAAGTGTGGTGCTGATAAGTGCTTCCTGTAAGCAGAAGAAAACAGCGCTTAAAGATGATGAGTCTGTCGAATCCCGGGAATTTTTAGAATTTTTTGAAGAACGTGAGCTGCCGGTAAACATTGCCGATACTGTGCTTACCCGGAAAGAAACGGATTCGATGACGATCGGTTACAAAATATTTACCCAGTTTGTACCCGATTCTGTACTGACCAAAGATTTCGGGAAAACCCAACCCAAGCTGTACAGCCTGGGCAGAGTAATTGATGATGAAGAAGAGCATTTCCTTATGGTTAAAGCGGTCAGTGGCAACAAACGCGCGGCCTACCTGCTGGCCTTTGATAATGCTTATCAGTATAATAACGCGCTGACCCTGGTCAGTACGGGTTTTCATAACTCCACCAGGGCATACGGCTCTATCGATAAAAAATTCAACATCACCACATACCGGGAACGAAAACAGGGTGAAAAACTCAGCTTCAAGCGGAACGTATACATCTATAATCAGGCTGCCAAAGAATATACCCTGATACTGACTGAGCCGAATATGGATATGATCGATACGGTAGTGAACCCTATCGACAGCCTGCCGGCTACGCATGCCCTTGCCGGCGATTATAAAAAGGATGATAAAAACCTGATTACCTTCCGGGATGGTAATTCCGCGCATGAGCTTTTATTTTTCGTGCACTTCGACCGCGATGGGGGAGAATGTACCGGTGAACTGAAAGGTACAGCAAAACTGACCGGAGAAAACACCGCCATCTATAAAGAAGTCGGAAATCCCTGTACACTCGAATTCACCTTTTCTAAAACAAAAGTGGATATGCGGGAGATAGAGGGTTGCGGATCCTACAGGGATATCAAATGCTTCTTTGAAGGAAGTTTTCCAAGAAAGAAAGTTGAGGGGAAGAAATAAGTGCTACATTCCGTATTGCTTCCGGTAATTTCTGCTGCAATTTCTTTTAACGTTTAACCGTTATCTTACAGCAATTTTTTAATACAGGCGTATATTCTATATAAATGCTGTTTCAATTATTTTAATAACCTATGAGTTTTCTTAATTATACCATTCCCTACCAGATTGATGAACGCTTCTCAAAAAAGGCTGCATATTTTTCAATGGAATTTGCCATCCATCAGCCATTAAAAATCTATAGCGGAGGCCTTGGGTTTTTATCGGGATCGCATCTTCGCAGCGCCTATGAACTTCGCCAGAATATGGTAGGAATCGGCATTTTATGGAAATATGGCTATTATGACCAGGCCCGCAATCAGGATCAGACCTTGCAGGTGACCTGGATGGAAAAGAATTATCATTTCCTTGAAGATACCGGGATAAAATTCCAGATCCTTATTCATGATCACCCGGTCTGGATAAAGGTATGGTACCTCAATCCCGAAACTTTTCAAACCGCACCGCTTTTTTTGCTGAGTACCGACCTTCCTGAAAATGATTATGTTTCACAAACGATAACCCATCGCCTGTATGATGCCAATGTTGCCACCAAAGTGGCGCAGTTTATTGTTCTGGGAGTTGGCGGCGCCAAACTGATGGACGAACTCGGCTTTAACCCCGATGTATACCACCTGAACGAAGCGCATGGAGTATCAGCGGTCTTTTATCTCTATAAAAAATTCGGGTCACTGGAAGAAGTGAGGAAGCGACTGGTATTTACCACCCATACCCCTGAAGAAGCCGGTAACGAAAAACACGATATTCACCTTGTCAGTAAGATGAGTTACTTCTGTGGTCTTGGACTTGCCGAAGTCCGGCGTCTTACAGGTATTCAGGATGATCAGTTCAATCATTCCCTGGTAGCCCTGCGTTTTGCCCGACTGGCCAATGGCGTATCGAAACTGCATGGCGAAGTGTCGCGGCATATGTGGGGAAAATCGGAAGGTGTCTGTTCCATCATTTCTATAACCAATTCTCAGAACTGGCGGTATTGGGCCGATAAGCAGCTTTACCGATCCATGGAAGATAATAATGACCTTTTGTTTGATGACCGGAAAAAATACCTGAAAAAACGCGCGTTTGAAATTGTTGCCGATCAGACCGGAAAAATTTTCAATCCGGGTATTTTAACGATTGTATGGGCCCGGCGCTTTGCAGGATATAAGCGCGCTGATCTGCTAACCCGCGACCGGGTACGGTTTGAGCGCCTGATGAGTAACACCAAATATCCGGTGCAGTTTATCTGGGCAGGCAAGCCTTATCCTATGGATTATCCTGCCATCAATGATTTTAACAACCTGGTACACCTCAGCAAAAAATTCAGTAATGTGGCGGTATTGGTAGGATATGAGTTAACCCTGTCGAAGCGGCTGAAACAGTCCTCCGATATCTGGCTTAACAATCCGCGGGTGCCGCGTGAAGCTTCCGGTACCAGTGGAATGACTGCAGCTATGAATGGTTCGGTGAACTTTTCTACCAATGATGGATGGATCCCCGAATTCATCGATCATGGCAATAATGGCTTTGTGGTTCCCAAGGCCGACCTGCAAAAGGATCTTTCCCATCAGGATCAGCACGATCTTGATCATATGTATGATATCCTGGAAAAGGAAATTCTCCCAATTTATTATGAAGACCGCGATACCTGGCGTCAGATCGTACAGAACGGCATGCGTGATGTCCGTTTTCAGTTCGATTCGGGAAGGATGGCAGCGGAATATTACGAACTGCTGTATAAATAAAGAACTCCGGTATTAGCGAACGATATCCAGCAATTCCACTTCGAAGATCAGCGTTGAGCCGGGTTTAATATCCGGTCCGGCCGCATTGTCGCCATAGGCCAGCTCCGATGGTACAAACAACATCCATTTACTGCCAACGGGCATTAACTGCAGGGCTTCAGTCCAGCCTTTGATCACCTGGGTAACACCAAGTTCAATGGGTTCACCACGCTCTACAGAACTGTCGAAGACTTTCCCATTGAGAAGTTTTCCGGTATAATGAACTTTTACTTTGTCATTCAAACCGGGTTTTTCACCGGTACCAGCCGTCAATACCTGGTATTGCAGCCCGCTGGGTAGTTCGATCACCCCTTCTTTATTTTTATTTTCTCGTAGAAACGCTACACCTTCCGCTTTGGCCTGCTCAGCCTTTTTAGCGCGAAGCTGGTCCATATAACCGATGATGGTTGTGTTCACTTCTTCATCGGTGAAGCGGGCAGAATCGAGGCGGCTGTCTGTTATTGCAGTAAGCACCAGCTGATCATTAATAGAATCTACCCCCTGTTCTTTATAAAAATTGGAAATGCTCAGGCCGATGGCATAACTGAAGGAGTCGAGCGCATTGGCAAACATTGGAGCCGGTTCAGCGGTAACTATAACCGGTTTGGTGGAGGTACAGCCGACAAGTACCAGAAAAGCTGCGGATAAAGCGGGCAGGATAGATTTCATATTAAATTACTTTGGGCGGCAAAAATAGGCGTTTGCGGCAATATCTGTCAGAATTACGAGCAATTTAACAGCACAGCCCTGATTGTATAAAAAATATCAAATAGTTTTAAAGGATGAATACAGCATACCGCTTACCCCTGGATATCCGCTGGTCGGATCTGGATCCGAACTTCCATGTCCGTCATTCGGTATATTATGACTGGGGCGCTTATTGTCGTATCAGTTATCTCAACGCGCATGATCTTGGCGCCGATGCTTTGCTACAGCATCAGATTGGCCCGATCCTTTTTCGGGAAGAAGCGGTTTTCCGCAAGGAAATTCTGATGGGCGATACGTTGAGCATCGATTTATCGCTTGTCAAAGCCCGCAAAGATCATTCACGCTGGACAATCCGTCACCGCCTGCTTAAAGCCGAGGATACCGTAGCGGCAATTATAACAGTTGATGGCGCATGGATCAACAGCCGCTTACGCCGGCTGGCAACACCTCCTGAACAAGCGGCTGAAGTGTTTGACCAGATGCCGCGTGCTGAAGATTTTGTCTGGTTGTAAGCAACTTAAGCCGGATTCTTTTCGTTTAATCATTCAAATCTATACTATGAAAAAAATCGTATTCTTATTCGTGCTCAGTGGTTTTATGATAAGCGCGGGATTGGCGCAGCAGGGTGACCTGTTGAAGAGAGCCGGTTCGGTATTGGGAAAATCATCGGGAGGCGCACTTTCCGCGGATGATATTGCTGCCGGATTAAAAGAAGCGCTGATCGTAGGCGCGCAGAAAAGTGCGGCCCGTCTATCGGCAGAAAACGGATTTTTTGCGAATGCCGCGATTAAAGTGCTGATGCCCGAAGAAGTAAAAAAGGTTGAAAGCACCCTGCGCAATATGGGAATGGGCAAATTGGTCGATGATGCGATACTCTCCATGAACCGCGCAGCAGAAGAAGCGTCAAAATCTGCTGCACCTATATTTGTTCAGGCAGTGAAATCGATGAGTATTAAAGATGCGGCAGGCATCCTTCGCGGAGCCGATAATGCGGCTACCGTTTACCTGAAAGATAAAACAGTAGATGCGCTGACCAGTTCGTTCCGGCCTGTAATAGAACAGGCGCTGGAAAAGACCGGCGCAACAAAACACTGGTCCGCGATCTTTGAGCGCTATAATAAAATTCCTCTTTCAAAGAAAGTAGACACCGATCTTGCGGGGTATGTAACCGCCAAAGCGCTCGATGGAATGTTCTTTCAGCTTGCTGAAGAAGAGAAAAAGATTCGTAAAGATCCTGCAGCCCGTGTTTCTGAAACGCTGAAGAAAGTTTTCGGTTAACCCATCACGGTAGGGAGTGCACAGATCAGCGGGTAATTATACCTTGATCATACATCGCATTAACAGATAAAAAAAACCGCCTTGCAGTAAGGCGGTTTTTTTTGTTTATCGTTGTGGAATTTCGAGCGTTAAATCCCGTTTCAACATATCATTTCGGTTTGCCATTTCCCAGGCCGTATAGAAGATCAGGTGAGCCCGTTTTGCCAGCAGGGGATAATTAATCTTATCCGGTGTATCGGTAGGGCGGTGATAATCGGCATGCGTTCCATTGAAATAGAAAATGATGGGTACTCCATGACGTGCGAAGTTGTAGTGATCACTTCTGAAATAAATCCGCATTGGATCATTAGGATCATTGAATTTATAATCCAGTTCCATTTTGGTGTATTTCTTATTCATGGCTTCGCTGATCGGGCGAAGGTCAGTACTAAGCTTATCATCGCCTACAACATAAACGTAGTTGGATGAGTCGCCTTTGGTGCGTTCGGGATCGGTACGTCCGATCATATCAATATTGAGGTTCGCGGTGGTTTTTTCCAGCGGAAATACCGGATTGTCGCCATAATAGGCAGAACCCCACAAACCCTTTTCTTCTCCTGATACACACATGAACAGGATACTGCGGCGGGGGCCCTTACCGCTTTTTTTCGCTTCAGCGAAAGCCTGTGCCAGTTCAAGAATGGCTACGGTTCCGGAACCATCATCATCAGCGCCATAAAAAATTACGGAATCGCCTCTTTTTCCATTGTGATCATAGTGGGCGGTCAGTACCAGGTATTCATCTTTCAGGTCGGTACCTTCTATTACCCCTAACACATTGTTAGCGATCAGTTTGTTGGTTTCTTTGCGGAATTCCAGTTTCAGTTCAACAGGGTAGGCTTTGGCACTGGCAGCAGTGGCGTTTTTAGCCGTTGCCGCATCCTCGCCCATGATCTCCCTGGCAATATTTTCTGAAATGTAATAGAGGTTGGGGGTGATCACCTTCCGGTAGGCATTGGTAGTCAGACCGCCAACAGCGCCAGAAGCTCGTCTTGGAAACATCGGACTCACCACCAGGATAGCTGCGGCACCGTTTTTCGCTGCTGCTTCCACAATTGCGGTGGTTGGGTTTACCCGGCGTTGCTGCTGGGCTCCAGCGGCAGGTGCGGCCGGAAAAACCAGTACAACTTTACCGCGGGCATCAACGCCTTCATAAGAATTCTTTGAATCGGTGATGGTACCGGCGCCAACATATACTACCTCTCCCGACAGCAGGGTAGAGGTTGCAGCGGTTCCCGGAAAAATTGAAAAATCTTCATCTGCTTTGAAGGCTTTGCCGTTTACTTCGATTCCTGAGCTGATCACTGAATCCTGGTACACCGGGAAGGGCATATAATAGCTGCCGTTGAAGCCAGGTTGTACACCATATTCCCGAAAATGCTTTTCGATATAGGCTGCTGCTTTGCGTTCACCATCAGTAGCGGTTTCACGGCCTTCCATTTCGGGGCCGGCAACAATATACAGGTGGGTTTTAAGTTCTTCTGCGGTTATGGTCTTTGCAAAAGGCTTGGGGTTCGGAATCTTTTGCGCCATAGCAGACCCTGCCGCGCAAAGAAAAACAAGGAAGAATAGTTTTCTCATGTAAAACAACTTAAATGATTAATTATGAAATAGCCGAAAAATATAAAACGGGAAATTACCAAATAAACCTATTCGTTGCTTAACTCACTCAGTTCCAGCCAGCGCAACTCTTTATTATTGAGCAATTCGCTGAGCTCACCAACCCTGATCGAGAGCGCTTCCAGCTCGGTGAAAGGCAGCTCCCCGGAGTTCAGTTTTTCCTGGATGCGGGTTTTTTCCTGTTCAAGACTGTTTATCTCCTCCGTTAGTTGTTCCAGTTCGCGCTTTTCTTTATAACTGATCCGCCTGTTCACTTCCGCCACCGGTTCAGTTTGCCGGGGAGTGTTTATGGTTGGCGTTGTTGAGCTTACCGCAGTTTGTTGCTGTTGTTCCTGCTCTTTCAGCCATATCCGGTACTGGGTATAGTTTCCGGGAAAATCGCGGATGTTTCCCTCCCCCTCAAAGACCAATAAATGATCCACCAGTTTATCCATAAAGTAGCGATCGTGGGAAACAATGATCAGGCATCCTGCAAAATCATTCAAAAAATTCTCCAGAACCGCCAGGGTGGGCAGGTCAAGATCATTGGTTGGTTCATCAAGTATCAGAAAGTTGGGATTCTTAAACAGAATTGACAACAGATGCAGACGGCGTTTTTCTCCACCACTTAACCGCGATATATAAGTATACTGCTGTTCGGGCGGAAAGAGGAATAACTGTAAAAACTGCGCAGCGCTCAGGGTTCCGCCACCAGCCAGCGGAAAATGCTCGGCAATGTCCTTTACGAATTCAATCACCCGCATATCTTCTTTTACTTCCAGTCCGGTCTGGCTATAATTCCCAAACACCACCGTATCACCGATATTCACTTTGCCGCTGTCGGGTTGTTCAATACCCTGAAGTATATTAATGAAGGTCGATTTACCTGTGCCGTTATTCCCGATGATTCCAACGCGTTCCCCCTTCTTAAAGGTGTAGTCAAATCCTTTCAGGATAATTTTATCGCCGTATTGTTTATTCAGTTTCTTGAGTTCGGCGATCTTACCACCAAGCCGGGTCATTTTCACCTGCAGTTCAACCTGTTCATTCACCACTTTGCGTTTGGCGCGTTCTTCAACATCGGTGAACGCGTCGATCCGGCTTTTCGATTTGGTGGTTCGGGCCTTGGGTTGCTTCCGGATCCATTCCAGTTCTTTGCGGTATTGGTTTTTAGCTTTATCAATTCCGGCAAGTTCATTATCGATGCGGGCCGCTTTCTTTTCCAGGTAATTTTCATAATCGCCCTTATAC
>JAEYRC010000248.1 GCA_023409675.1 Bacteroidota bacterium | reverse complement strand
CTCCTGTATCGGTCAGCTTGAGGTGATGAAAGCCCTTAAACCGGATATGTCGGAACGGGAAATTCAGGGTTTACATGAATTTGTTCATAAGAAATATGGCGCCGAACATGTCGGATATCCTTCTATTGTTGGTGCCGGGCATAACGGCTGTATCCTGCATTATATTGATAACAATAAAGCGCGCATTGGCAATCACCTGCTGCTGATGGATGTGGGAGCCGAGTACCGGGGATATACTGCAGACGTTACCCGTACCATTCCGGCCAATGGAAAATTTTCTCCTGAACAAAAAGTCATTTATAATCTGGTGCTGGAGGCTCAGGAAGCGGCCTTCAAATTAGCGCGTGAAGGAGTGGCATGGAGAGATCTCGAAACAGCGGCCCGCTCGGTGATCAATGACGGACTGATTAAACTGGGAATCGCAAAAAACACTGCCGAAGCAAATCAATATTATCCCCATGGGCTGGGCCACCATATCGGACTTGATGTACATGACCGCAATGCCAGTTCCACCTTAAAAAAAGATATGGTGGTTACCATTGAACCCGGCATTTACATTCCCGATAACAGCAATTGCGATAAAAAATGGTGGGGAATAGCGGTACGGATTGAAGATGATATTCTTATTAACGAAAAAGATTTTGAACTTTTATCGTTTGCCGCACCAAGAACAACCGATGAGATTGAAAAGGTCATGAAAGAAAAAAGCCCCCTGGACCAGTTCATTTTACCTCCGCTTAAGTCTGAAAAACGAGGATTTTAAGCTGTTATCGTAAAAACCCCATGAAAATTAACCCGATTTCCGCTGTGCATTTTACCAGATACTGCGTAAAAGGCGAATTACAAAAAATCAGCAAAACTGCTCTATAGCGTATTACCTGTTCATTGTATGTTTGATGTCCTGATAATCCAAATCCATTGAATGTCCATTTGAAAGTCCAAAGTCCATTTTAAGTCCTTATCCAGTGAAAAACCAAAACGACCAATGTCCGTAAAAAACCAACGTTAAAGTCCTAAGATCCTGAAAAACCAGATCCAAGCATCCTTGAAAGCCCAGTCGATATCCTAAAAACCAGAGACCCTGGATCCATACCGATGAAAGAGAAAATTGGTTAACCTCGACTGAAAAAATTGCCCCATCCCAGCGGATGGGGTTTTTTTATTTACCGCCATCCTTTAAGTATCTTTATAAGATGAAAATATTCCGCAGCACTTTCCTGTTTGTACTGGTATGGCTTACTGCTATCCATACCTTACAGGCTCAGCAAAAGGTTCTAACACTGGAGAAAGACAGTTTCATGAACGGAATTTCCCGAGAGGAAGTTCAGTTGATTGATGTTCGAACCCCTGAAGAGTATGCCGCGGGAACTATTAGCGGAGCACAACTTGCCGACTGGAAAAACAAGCGGGCTTTCCGCAAGGTTGTACGTACGCTCGATAAAGATCAACCGGTATACCTGTTCTGTGCAAGTGCCCGTAGAAGCCATGAAGCCGCCTTGTGGCTGATCCGTAAAGGATTTTCTCCCGTAGCAGAACTTAAAGATGGTGTAAAAAACAGGCCTGAGTTATTATCCAAACCACCTTCTTCCCTACCCTGATATCTAACCTCTACAGCTATCCGTAGATTTCGTATTAGCATAGCTTGCCCAATGCTATAACCATTGTTATTCAATTTATTTTTCAAATGATTACAAAATTGAATTTTTTCATATTGCTGATGTTCAGCTGCTCCATCATTTTTGGCCAGAATATTACACTAGTGGACAGCAATAGCGCAACGCATATCCGTGGACTGAGTGTGGTCAGTGACTCAGTTGCCTGGGTCAGTGGCAGTAATGGAATGACAGCCAGAAGTACGGATGGAGGCAAAAGCTGGCAATGGCAGCAGATTCGCGGCTTTGAAAAAACGGATTTCCGGGATATAGAGGCTTTCGATAAACATACGGCTATTCTTATGGGTATAGGATCACCGGCAATACTATTACGCACAACCGATGGGGGCAGCAGTTGGCAGGAGGTGTATCGGAATGATCATAAAGACATGTTTCTTGATGCCATGCATTTCTGGAATGTGAACAGTGGAATTGTTATTGGAGATCCGGTTGAGGGAAAACTTTTTATCGGCAGAACTTTTGACGGCGGTAAAACCTGGGAAGATCTTCCGCTTAGCCAGCGTCCGGAGCCACTTGAAGGGGAGGCCCTTTTTGCAGCCAGCGGTACAAATATCCGGGGACAGGATCGTGATGAAGCCTGCTTTATCACCGGCGGAATGCGATCAAGATTTTTCAACAGAAACGGCGTGGTTGATCTACCCTTAAAGCAGGGCACTTCGAGTACCGGAGCCAATTCAATAGCTGTTAGATATCCCGGAAAGTTAAAGAACAGCCGGCACCTGGTGGTGGTTGGCGGAGATTTTTCAAATGATACCGCGCGGGAAGGAAACTGCGCCCTTTCCACCGATGGTGGCATAAGCTGGATCATACCCGCAACTCCACCTTTCGGATACCGAAGCTGTGTGGAGTACCTTTCAAAGGAATCTCTATTGGCCTGCGGTACATCCGGCATTGATCTTTCAGATGATGGTGGTATGAACTGGAGAAATATCAGTAATGAAGGGTATCATGTAGTGCGCAAGGCAAAGAAAGGCAACCTGGTATTATTAGCGGGAAGTCATGGCCGAATTGCGCGCTACGTTGCTGCGGAATGAACTTATTAATCTTATATTTAAAAAAAAATCGTCATGATATCCTCCAAAATTGAAGAAGCGTTAAACCGCCAGATAGACCTGGAAGGTTTTTCATCATTGTATTACCTGGCTATGGCATCGTGGTGTGAAGTGAAGGGTTATAATGGCGTGGCCACATTCCTCTATCATCATTCCGATGAAGAAAGAATGCACATGCTTAAACTATTCAAATACATTAATGATCGCGGGGGCCACGCGATTGTACCCGGACTTGATGCGCCGCCAAAAGACTACCCCTCCATCCATTTTATCTTTGAAACAATTTTATCGCATGAGATAAAAGTTTCCAATGAGATCAACGCGCTTGTTGAATTATGTATTCAGGAAAAGGATTATACCACGCATAATTTTCTGCAATGGTATGTTGCCGAGCAGATCGAAGAAGAAAGTCTTGCCCGGAATATTCTCGACAAACTAAACCTTATCGGTGATGACAAGGGTGGAATGTATTTGTTTGATCGCGACCTGGAGAGTGAATCAGCGCGGGCACATGGCGGATCCGGTGGGCATTGATGCGAATGCTGAATACTTCGATTTTAAAGGATGATTGTTTGGATTGAACTGATCAATGCACATGTCGCCGCTTCATTACACCTCCTGAGGCTTCTTTAATGGTACTGGCAAAGATGAACGCGTTAGGGTCGGTTTCAGCCACCAGATTTTTCAGTTTCCGCATTTCCAGCCTGGTGATAATAGTGAACAGGATGTCGCAATCGTAATGCACCTCAAAGTTACCGGGAAGGTAGCCGCGTTCGCCCTTATATACCGTAATGCCCCGGTGCATTTCTTTCACCAGTCGTTCCTTGATCCGTTCACTCTTGCCCGATATGATGGTTACACCGGTATACGCCTCTACCCCTTCGATCACATAGTCAATGGTTTTGCTGGCGATAAAGTATGTCAGCATCGAATACAGGGCTACCGGTATACCAAACTTAAAAGCGGCAATGGTAAAGATGATGATGTTGATGCCCAGGATAATTTCACTGATCGTAAAACTGGTTCTTTTCAGGGTATAGACCGCCAGCACCTCAATTCCGTCAATGGCACAGCCAGCCCGCATGGTAATACCGGTTCCCAGTCCCAGAAAGAAACCACCGAAAATGGATATCAGCAGCTTATCGGACGTTACAACGGGGTATGGAATATACAGCAGGCAGAGGCCTAGCAGGAGAATGCATAAAAATGTGCGCTGTGCAAACTTTCGGCTGATAATAAAATAACCCATCGCGATGAAGGGCAGATTGGCCAGCACAATTACATAAGCAATATTAAAATGATACAGTTCATGTATCAGCAGGGAGAATCCCGTTACACCGCCATCAAAAAAGCTATTCGGAATAAGAAACCCTTTAAGCGCAAAACCCGCGATTATCACGCCCACGCAGATCAGCAATAATTCACCAAACATAAAGGATAAACCAGGCCCGGGTTTCCTGAGCGAATTTTGTTTCAATTCCAGTTTTTTAAGGTTTTGGTTGAAAGTCTGTTGCAGTTTCTGCTTTGCTGCATGTGTAAAAAACTCATGCGCACGCAGAAATCCTATCTGCCGGGATATCCATTGATCTTCACTATTCAGCTGACCTGAAACGCGCAATTCATCATATAATGTTGCCGCAATGGCATCGTAACGGTCTGTACCCAGATAATAGCAATCCGCATCACAGAGCAGTTTAGAAAGTTCATTATCGGGCTGTCGCGGTTCCCGCGTTGCCATGATGAGATGGGTAATCTGTTCTATATCTTCCGCTGAATAATTATAGGCAGGCAGTATGTCGCGGGCATACTCACAGGAAATATTTTCATGACCCTGATATTCAAGGATAAACCCGGCATCATGAAAAAGGGCGGCAGTCAGTAAAATCTTCAGGTCTTTTTCAGAAAGCCGGGCTTCAACGCCGAGTTCATGCGCGCGTTTAATTACCTCCACTGTATGACCACAATTATGATAGGTCAAGTAGGAAGGCAGTTCTGCCGCAAGCTTATCGAGAAGGAATTTCTTAACTTCCTCAAATTGCATATTCAGGGATGGGGTTGATCTATGAGTGACGAGGGCCGGATGTTCTGTTTACCAAAATACGGAAATAGTACCAGAATCTGCAATCCTCTTCTTGCTGCCCTGCCCCAAACCTTCGCGCACTGTTAATTCAGGCTCCTGAAATCCACGGGTACCAGCTTACTTACCCCTGGCTCCTGCATGGTAACGCCATAGATCACATCAACCGCATTCATGGTCATTTTGTTGTGGGTCACAATGATGAACTGGCTTTCCTCACTGAATTGCCGGATCATATTGGTGAATTTGCCCACATTGGCATCATCAAGAGGCGCATCCACTTCATCCAGTATACAGAAGGGAGCCGGCTTGATCAGGTATATGGAAAACAATAATGCTGTTGCGGTCAGGGTCTTTTCTCCGCCGCTGAGCTGGGTGATTGAGGAAGGACGTTTGCCCTTGGGTTTGGCAACAATATCAATTCCTGTTTCAGCGAGGTTTTCAGGGTTTTCCAGTATGAGGTCGGCCGTATCATCTTCGGTAAATAACGCCTTAAAGACCTTCTGAAAGTTTTCCCGAACCTTATTGAAGGTGTCGAGGAATTGCTGATTGGCAGTGGCTTCAACTTCCTGGATGGTTTGCAGCAGGCTGTCCTTCGCCGTTACCAGGTCATTCTTTTGCTCCAGGATAAACTCATAGCGCTTTTTCATTTCCGTGAACGCTTCGATAGCGGTAGGGTTGATCTCGCCCAAATTATCGAGCCGCTTTTTCAGGCGTTCAGATTTTTCCTGCAATTCTTCGGCCGGCATGGTGCCGTTGCGCGGCTCATCAAGAATATCATCGAGGTTGATCCGGAATTCTACATTAAGCCTTTCCTTCATCCCGGCAAGCTGAAGTTTCAGTTCATTAATCCGGTCTTTTATTTCAGCAAGCAGATGTTCCGTTGCTTCTCTTTCTTTGATCTTATGCCTTAACTCGCTTTCACGTTCGCTCAGTTCATTGCGGATGTTGTAATATTCCTGATCGGCCTGGTTCAGCCTGTTCTGATCTTCCTCTTTTCGTTTCAGCAGGTCGAACAAACCGGTTTCTGCAGTGGTAAGCAGTTGTTCGCTTTCCACTATACTTTCAAGTGTTTGTTTAAGCTGACTTTGGTTGGATTCGATTTGCACACGCAGATCCTTCAACTGGTTAGCTTTAAAGTTCCGCTCCTGACTTAATGCGGAAATTTTACTTTGCTGGCGCGTAACCTGCAGGTTAAATTCATTATAAGCTGCATGAACCCGGTTGTATTCTGCTTCTGCGGCTTTGAAATCGTCTTCAGCAACAGACAGTTTATCGCGGGTTTCTTTTAAAGACGATAATAACGTATTCCATTCATTGCGGGTACCTTCAATCGAACCCATGGTTTCTTCCAGCGTCAATTGCATTTCTTCAAGCCGGTTATCAGCCTGTTGCTGAGAACCATGAATATTCTCAATTTTATTCACCAGTGAATACACCAGGTTTGTCAGTCTGCTGATCTCTTCCTGTGACTGTCGGATATCTTTTTCCCGAAGTTGTTCATTGTATAGAATAACTTCTTCATGCTTCTCCCGGATATCATCCTTCAGTTTCTGAACGATCAGTTCCTGTTCAGCAATCTCCCTAATCAGTTTTTCAAGATTCTTCGCGCGACCGATCTTCTTCCCTTCAAATAATCCCACACTGCCACCGGTTAGCGCGTATTTTCCTTTGTAAAATTTGCCGCTTTTTTCCAGTAATACGGCCCCATTACTGTTGGCAAAAGCCGATTCATCATCAGCAATGAATACGTTACCCAGCAGATGCCAGGCCAGTGCTTTATACCGTTCATCCACTTCAATTACATCCAGTGCAGGCAGTGTGCCTTCTGGCTGATGAACATCCGTACGCTGCTGTTCATTGATCCGGTCTAACAGAAAGAAATTCGCTTTCCCTTTCTTATGATCATTCAGTAAATGAACCGCCTGCAAGCCTTCCTCCAGCGTTTCTACCACATAATAGTTCAGGTAAGGTTCAAGAACATTTTCCACGGCAGCACGGTATTCTTCTTTTACGTAGATAATATCAGACAATATAGGCGCATGATGGTTCCATCCCTTATTGTTGTGCAGAAATTTTACACTTTCGGGATATCCTTCCATCGAATCGATGAGGCTCTTGAGCAGGTCGTGCTCGTTCTTACGGGCATCAAGTTTGCGGCTTTCATCCGCCAACACCTGACGAAAAGATTCCATCATGGACTGTGCCTGCAAGATTTGTTCACGGGTTCTTTCCTGGTGAGCTTTTAAGGCTTCCAGTTCATCTTTACGGCGATTGAGTTCTTCTTCCTTAAGGGTCTTTTCTTCTTCTATCTGCTTTAGCTGGCTTTTCCGCAATGCCGATTCTTCCTCCAGGCGCAGTATGGCCTGTTTCATATTTCCGATAGAAGTATCTGCTACAGCGACTTTCTTTTCCGCTTCGAACTGCTGCCGTTGCAAAGCATTGTGCGCTCCACGCAGGCCGTCGATATGCTGTCTTTTTCCGTCAAATACATTTCGGCTAAGCTCCACCGTTTCCTTCAGGTTGTCAAATTGCTCCTGCAGTCCCGATAGTTTCTCCTCCTCATCCCTGACCTGGTTTTCAGTGAACGAAATGCTTTCTTCCAAACCGGTAAGCTGACCTTCGCTCTTGTCGAGAAAATCCTGGATACCCGATTCTTTTTCCCGGAGAAAGTTCAGGCGCTGTGATGC
>JAEYRC010000250.1 GCA_023409675.1 Bacteroidota bacterium | reverse complement strand
AATGCGATATCAAACTTTGTTTCACCTATTGGAAGGTCAAACTCTTCAATTTTTCCTATTAAGAAATTAAGTTTTCCACGGTTTATTTGTGGCTGAGAGCATTTTATAGCCAGATCAATTGCCTTTTGTGAACGGTCGATCCCCATATAATAAATATTATCAAATCGACTTACTATTTCTCTGGCTATTGCCCCCGAGCCGCAACCAATTTCCAGAATTCGGATTCCATTTTTCAATGGGAGCGAATCAATGATTTCTAATAGTCTTTTTGAAATTTTTCGGGTCATAATTCAGGTTATTATCCTCAGCACCCAGGTGAGCAGAATAGGATATTGTCATTTATTTTCCTTTAAGATTAATTATTCTTCCATCAAATATCACCTGATCTTTGTGCCCTGAGTGAACTATCTACTCTCCTGAATGTAGTAAAAAAATAACTCCGGAATTTACGCGGTCGGTCCTAATAGCGGAAAGCCGTATTTTTACCGGATAACGGTAAATTTCTTCGCTCATGAACATGATTTCACGGCTCGTACATATTTCGGTTTTCGCTTATTGCTCAATTCTTCTGTACGCCTGTACTGCTGGCTCGGCAGTAACGGGTGCTAACAACCGTTACGAACACCTGATCGATTCTATCACGAGACAATATGCACCCGACAAACGGGTCGCGATTGTTGAGTTTCAATCTCGTGGAAATACATTGCTGGGGAAAACCAGTCTCCCCGAAGCCCGGCAGGCCCTGTTAAGTGCACTGCAGCAATCGGGATTGACCTATATAGACAGTATTCTTGTACTGCCTGATCCTGCTTTACAGGGTAAGGTTCTGGCAATAACCAATAACTCAGTTTCCAATATACGGAGTGAGCCGCGGCATGGAGCGGAGTTATCTACCCAGGCCACCCTGGGAACACCCTTGCGGGTATGGGAAAAAAGGGGATCATGGTATCGGGTGCAATTACCGGATGAGTATCTTGGCTGGGTTGATGCCGGAGGTATAGAACTTATGGATAGCCTTGCTTTCGCCAGGTGGGAAAAAGCCGAAAAGATCATTTATACCGGCTATTACGGATTCGCCTATAATGAAGCCGACCAGTATAGTGGAACTGTTGCTGACCTGGTGTATGGTAACATCCTTACTGTTGAGGACGAAGTGCATACCTATTATCTTGCCCGCTTTCCTGATGGCCGTAGGGCGTATATTCCCAAAGATAACGCTGTTCCCTACAGCCGCTGGGCGGAGACCCGAACGCCCTCACCTGAAAACCTGGTCGCTTCTGCCAAACACCTAATGGGGGTTCCCTATCTCTGGGGTGGCACTTCATTTAAAGGGGTCGACTGCAGTGGTTTTACTAAAACAGTCTACTTTATGAATGGACTGGTACTTCCCCGTGATGCTTCGCAGCAGGTACATGTCGGCGACCTGATCGATACAGCTGGCAACTGGTCAAAGCTTCGCCCGGGCGATCTCCTGTTCTTCGGCAGACCGGCTGAAGAAGGCAGGCCTGAGCGTGTTGTGCATGTTGGCATGTGGATCGGAGGTAATCTTGAATTCATCCATTCATCCAGCCAGGTCAGGGTCAGCAGCATGAACCCTAAAGCAGAAAATTTTGACAAATACGAATTGAGCCGGTTTCTTCGGGCTAAGCGAATTCAACCCGACCAGGTGAAAGATCTTCGGAAGGAAACTCTTTTTGGCAACTAAGCTACGCTGGCCTTGTTATTGCATACTATCATCGGTATTAATCACCTTAATCACCGCATATGCAAATTTCCGACAGCGAATTTCCTGTTGTAGTTCAGGCGTATGATACCGCTGATCTGCAGGAAATATTTATTGCAGAACAAATTGTATCGGATCAGGCCGCACTGGATAGTTTTTCTACCCGGTATGCAGGACGGCTGATTAAAGTACGACCGCTCACATCTGCTGAAACAGAACATCAACACGTTGTAGCTCCTAAGCCACGCAAATCGTCAGGAGCCGCTACCACATTTTTAGTCATTCTCTTTATATTGATTATACTTATTGCCATAGGATTTGCCACCGGTTGGATACAGGAGAACTTTAATATTCATTTGTAAAACGGAGCGCTTTATTATTGTTTTACTCTGTTGTTTTGATTAAATTTGAAGCCGGCCCCGTTTTCTTCCACATTAGAATTTGGTTTTGCCGGATAACATTCTGATTTCAGTATACATTAAAAATCGCTATTGTGGACAGATCAGAAATGGAAGGCCATACAGGCGTATTCAAAGTTTTACCCGGATTCTCAAGATTCATCGCTGAACATCACCGTACCGAATTTGCAGAATTCTTCAATTCGGACAATCAATACCATTTACTCAGAAAGCAACAACACAAGAAAACTTCACCGGATTCCCCGTCTTTTTTTCTCAATGATACGCACCGCGAATTCATCGCCGAACTTCAGGATGTCAACCTGAAACGTTTATTTCAGGACCTTATCAACAGCGATGCCGCAAACCAATCCTTGCGTCAGGGGGGCGAACCGGCACCGGCGGAAGCGACCTTATCCGATGACTGGTTTCAATTTTCACCCTATATCAAAGAAGGGTTTCAATTTTTAATACCAAGGTTTAGTACTGATCCGGAGGTATGCGATCTGCTAAACCATGAACTGGATATCCTGTTTGAACATTGCAGAAAGTTTTGTTTTGAAAAGCTGCTGCAGCGCGAGCAGGATTTTCTTGAAGCGCAGGATCTCGCCCAACTGGGAAGTTTTACCTGGGATGTTCAGAATAATCAGATCACCAATACCAGTCAGGCCGCCCGTATCCTTGGTGTAGAACCGGGAGAAAATTTGCAGGCGGTTTTAAATCGTATTCATCCTTCTGACAAATTGAAATTTCTTGATGCCCTTAATAAGGCAAGAAACGAAAAATCCATTTTTGAATATGAGTACCGTTGTAGAGTGGATGGAGATGAACGGGTAATCTGGTCAAGAGGTAAATTTTATTATGAGCAGGATACACCGATTCGCATGAAGGGTATTCTGATGGATGTGACGGATAAAGTACATACACTGCAGAAATTGCAACGAAGTGAGGAATTATACAAACAGGCGCAGGAACTCAATAAACTCGGAAACTGGTCATGGGAAATTCAGAAAGACCGGCTGAACTGGTCAGACGAATTGTATCGGATCTATGGGCTGGAACCCCAGGCGGAAAAAGTGAACTTTGAACGATTTGTGCAATTCATACATCCGGAAGACAGGCAGAAGAGAATTCAGGATCTGCAGGATCAACTGGCCAGCGGATCGCATAAAGAATATTATTTCCGGATAGTTGCCGCGGATGGCAAAACCAAAATTCTGCACGGACAAAGTGAAGTGTTGGTGGATGATGCAGATGTTCCATATAAAGTGATCGGTACCTGCCAGGATGTAACGGAGCAGAAAGAACTTGAAAATGATTTGTTGCTCAAAACAAATCAACTGGAAAAGTCAAATGACAGTCTTCGTGAGTTCGCGTATATCTGCAGCCATGACCTAAAAGAACCACTCCGTAAAATTTCTGTAATGGGTGACCGCCTCCGGCACCTCAATGAACAAAAACTGGATGCGCAAAGCCTGGAGATGCTCGATAAAATGATTCGCAACGCGGGTAAGCTGCAGCACATGATCGACGATATTTTATCTGTATCCGGAATCAATGCCGTAAAATCGTACAGTGAAATCAATCTTGCAACCATACTGCGCGAAGTGCAGTCGACACTTGAAGACAGGCTGGAAGAATACCAGGCGCGACTTGTCTTCGATGAATTGCCCACGCTGAATATTAATGCAAGCCAGTTCAGGCAATTATTTATCAACCTGATCCTCAATTCGCTGAAATTCAGCAAACCAACTGTTGCGCCAGAAATCCGCATCAGTTGCTCCATGGCATCAGAAGATGAGCTAAAACAGTTGAATCTTCCCGGTCTGCCTCACTATCGGATATCCATAAAAGATAACGGCATCGGGTTTGAACCGCAATACGCTGAAAAGATCTTTTCAATGTTTCAGCGGCTGCATGAAAGAACAGATGTAGAAGGTACCGGTATTGGTCTATCAATTTGCAGACGTATAGCAAATCATCACAATGGGCAGATCATTGCTCATGGCGTTCCCGGTGAGGGTGCTGAATTCATTCTCTATCTGCCGGAACGTTACATTTAATAAATTCATTTCGCCTTCAGCTAAAATATATGTTATGCCATCAGTTTATCATCGTATGGGTCGCTATTGTATTGTACTATTCTTTCAACTCATCTCCGTTGCAGCTATAGGTCAGGCGGTTCAGCAATCCACCTACTGCAACCCGCTGAATGTGGATTACACTTATATGATTTATAACGCGCACAATGATCAGTCTTACCGCTCCGGTGCAGATCCGGCAGTCGTGCGTTTTCGTAACGAATATTACATGTTTGTTACCCGTTCGTTAGGGTACTGGCATTCGGTTGATTTACTGAACTGGCAATTTATCACTCCTGAAAAATGGTATTTTGAAGGATCCAATGCGCCGGCAGCACATAATTATAAAGATTCTGTGCTGTATGTAACCGGTAATCACTCAGGATCGATGAGCATTTTATATACGGATGATCCCAGGAAAGGCGACTGGCAAGCTGTTCCGGCGATCATTAATAATCTTCAGGATCCCGCCCTTTTTATTGATGATGATGGACAGGCCTATATGTACTGGGGATCTTCCAATAAATTTCCGATACGGGCGATGAAACTCGACCGCTCGAAGCGGTTCCGGCCATCAACTGAAATCGTTGAACTGTTTAACCTGGATGAAGAAAAACATGGTTGGGAACGCTTTGGCGAGAATCATTCCGATTCAGTACTGGGTGGCTATATTGAGGGGCCATGGATGACAAAATACAGAAACAAATATTATCTGCTGTATGCAGCACCAGGTACCCAGTTCAATGTATATGGAGATGGCGTATACACCAGTGATCATCCGCTGGGGCCGTTTACCTACGCGCCAAATAATCCGGTGTTTTATAAACCCGGTGGCTATATGAATGGAGCGGGACACGGAAGTATTGTAGAAGGACCATACAACACGCACTGGCACTTCGGATCAAATGCGGTTTCGGTAAATGTAATATGGGAACGACGACTGTGTATGTTTCCAGCTTATTTCGACAAGGATGGCCTGATGTACAGCAATACCCGTTTTGGCGATTATCCGCATTATGCACCGGCCGTGGCCGAAAAGCATGGACAATTTACCGGCTGGATGTTGTTGTCTTACAATAAGCCGGTACAGGTTTCCTCTCAAGTTGGTGAACATAGTGGTAAACACCTGGTTGATGAAAACGTAAAAACGTTCTGGCTCGCGGCCGAAAATGACAGCAGCCAGTGGGTGCAGATCGACCTGAAGGAGCCAGCCACGGTACATGCTGTTCAGGTCAATTATCATGATCATAAATCCGATATGTATGGCCGAATACCCGATCTGAAACACCGGTATACTCTTGAAGGGTCATCTGATGGAAAAAATTGGATGGTACTGATCGATCGAAGTGCCAGCTATCGTGATGTTCCGAATGATTATAATGAACTTACCACACCGGCTAAAGTTCGCTATATCCGGTATAAAAATATTGAGGTACCTACGCCGCACCTGAGTATTTCCGCACTTCGGGTTTTTGGCAGGGGTGGGGGAAAAGCACCTGCTGCCGTTAAGGATTTTTCGGTTGTGCGTAACAGCGACAGGCGTGACGCGCTGATCACCTGGAAAAAACAACCGGAAGCACAGGGCTATAATGTTCTGTGGGGTATTGCCCCGGATAAACTGTACAATTCCTGGATGGTATACGACAGCAATGAATTGCTGCTCAAAAGCCTCAGCACCGAAATAAGCTATTATTTTGCTGTTGAATCGTTCAATGAAAATGGCGTATCTGTGCGTTCAGCAATTTTACCGGTTAAGTAAATTTTTTCCTTTCTGCCCGATGTGTATAAATTGTAAATCGCATTGCCATGAGCGTGCAATTCATCTATACATTGCGCTAATATCATTACAGCAATGCTTTTGAACAACCTGTTGCTTATTCCTGCCCAATAAGACTTGCCCTGCCGCACATATTGGTTTTGAAACAAATCCTTTAATACCTAAATTACAGCCGCTCATCAAACTAAAACAGATCAATCTGCTTATGAAAGGAAAAATTTGTATGGCCATACTGCTGCTACTGGTGAATATACTCTCAGCACAACAGGTTAAGTGGTCTATCGCAGGCGACCGGATAACATCGCCCTGGGCCGAAAAAGTTGATCCGCTGAATCCATTGCCGGAATATCCCCGCCCGCAGCTCACGCGCGAAAAATGGGTAAACCTCAATGGCCTCTGGTCATACAGTATCCTTCCGCGGTCCGCGGCGCAGGAAATCCCATCCGCGTTCGATGGTCAGATTCTTGTTCCATTCAGTATTGAATCGGCGCTGTCTGGTGTTGGTAAAACCGTTGGAAAAGACAGCATTTTATGGTATAAACGGCAGTTTACATATTCACCAGTTAAGAATCAGAAAATTCTGCTGCATTTTGGCGCTGTAGACTGGCGTTGCGAGGTGTTTGTTAATGGCAAAGCGGTTGGAATGCATGAAGGAGGCTTTGATCCATTTAGTTTTGACATCACTTCCGCCATAACAAAAAAAGGCGCTCAGCATATTGCTGTGAAAGTATGGGATCCTACTGATGACGGTCCGCAGCCGAGAGGTAAGCAGATCAGGAACCCGCATGGAATCTGGTATACTCCGGTAACGGGAATCTGGCAGACCGTCTGGCTTGAGCAGGTTCCACAAACCTATATCGCTTCCGTACGTCATACGCCGGATATTGATGCCGGTGAGTTGAAAACCAGGGTCACCGTTCAGGATGCGCGTGAAGGCGATCAGGTTAAAGCCGTTGTTTATGCGGGAGATAAATTGGTAAAGGAGCAGCAGTTCGCCCCTAATGCCGATGTCTCTCTAAAAATTGATGATGCCATATTATGGAATACGGAAAACCCTTTCCTGTACCGGGTAACGTATTCGGTTATCCGCAATTCCAAACCCATTGATGAAGCAGGAAGTTATTTTGCCATGCGGAAAATTTCGATGGCGCCTGATGCCAATGGTATTCAGCGAATGCTGCTGAATAATGAAGTGCTTTTTCAGTATGGCCCGCTTGATCAGGGCTGGTGGCCCGACGGGTTATACACCGCGCCCACGGATGAAGCGCTGAAGTTTGATATTACCACTACCCGTGAAATGGGTTTCAATATGATTCGTAAACACGTGAAGGTTGAACCCGCGCGCTGGTATTACCATTGCGATGTGGAGGGAATGCTGGTATGGCAGGATATGCCCAGCGGCGACCTGGGAAACCCATGGGAGCAGCGGCCTTTCATTCTCGGAAAACAGGCAGATAGAAAACGTACACCGGAATCGGAAGAAATTTTTAAGCGTGAATGGAAGGCGATCATGGAAGCTTTTCACCATTTTCCATCCATCATCGCATGGGTGCCGTTTAATGAAGCCTGGGGACAGTTCAAAACGGAGGAGATCGCGGCGCTGACTTATGAACTTGATCCGTCGCGACTGATCAATTCCGCCAGCGGAGGAAACTTTTACTTTGCCGGTCATATGGTCGACCTGCACCATTACCCCGATCCGCATATTCCCGATCCCCGGATGTTCGGCCGTGAAATGACCGTAGTCTTAGGCGAATTTGGTGGACTGGGTCTTCCGGTACAGGAACATACCTGGCAGCAGCGGAACTGGGGCTACCAGAGTTTTGGCACCGCCGATTCATTATTGATGCGTTATGAAGGGTTTGCCCTGGATATTGAAAAATTCATCAAAATGGGTTTGTCTGCAGCCGTGTATACACAAACAACGGATGTGGAAGGAGAAACCAATGGCTTAATGACCTACGACCGCAAAGTAATTAAGATACCGGCAGACAAACTAAAGGCCATCCACAAACGCTTTTATAACCCTGCACTGATCAGGATGAAGAACTGATGATCCTTCCGGTCATCCAATACAGAACTTAAGCTACAAGCAGCAGATTATATTGTTTTTCTGATCTATTTTATTATTGTCGCCTCCTATGGGATATGGATTTACCGGCGAAAAAAGAAGATCAAGGAAACCTCTACCGACTTTTTTCTTGCTGAAGGCAGTCTTACCTGGTGGGCCATCGGTGCCTCACTGATCGCCTCCAACATTTCGGCAGAACAGTTTATCGGGATGTCGGGTAGTGGGTTCAAACTGGGACTTGCCATTGCAGCCTATGAATGGCTTGCGGCGGCATCGCTGGTAATTGTGGCGGTATTCTTCATGCCCATATACCTGAAGAACAGGATCTATACCATGCCCCAGTTTCTAAAAACAAGGTATAATGAAACGGTTGCCCTGATCATGGCCGTATTCTGGTTGTTCCTTTATGTAGCCGTAAATGTTACCTCTATTCTATACCTGGGAACGCTGGCTATCAATAACCTGCTTGGCGGAGGATATTTTCACCTGATCATGATAGGCCTGGCCATCTTTGCCTTACTGATTACGCTTGGCGGAATGAAAGTTATCGGTTATACAGATGTGTTCCAGGTGGTGGTATTGATATTGGGGGGACTGGTTACCAGTTATATCGCTTTAATGCTGGTGTCTGAACATTTCGGCCTGGGCAGCAATATATTTAATGGTTTCAATGCATTGCTGACCAATGCCCCCGAACATTTCAAAATGATCTTCGATAAGCCCGATGCTTCTTCTTCGAAAGAAGCTGTCGCCAATTATCTCGACCTTCCGGGGATCAGCATGCTTATCGCAGGGATGTGGATCGCCAACCTGAATTATTGGGGATGTAACCAGTATATTACCCAGCGGGCATTGGGTGCAGATCTGAACACCGCCCGTAAAGGCATCCTCTTTGCGGCATTTTTAAAATTGCTGATGCCGGTTATTGTTGTGCTGCCGGGCATTGCCGCCTATGTTTTGTATAAGAATGGAGCGCTGCAGAATGAAATGCTGACGAATGGTGAATTCCGGAACGATAATGCCTATTCAGCCATCCTGACCTTTCTGCCCACTGGTTTAAAAGGTTTGTCTATGGCCGCATTAACAGCAGCGATCGTTGCCTCACTGGCGGGTAAGGTCAACAGTATTTCGACGATCTATACACTCGACATTTATAAGAAATACATCAACCGCGATGCACCCGACAGCCGCCTGTTATGGATCGGCCGGATCGTCGTACTGGTATCGTTGGTGCTTGGTGTGCTGGTAAACTGGAATGATACGCTTGGAATCGGCGGGGAAGGCGGTTTTATATTCATTCAGAAATATACCGGCTATATCTCTCCGGCGATCTTTGCCGTTTTTCTTCTCGGCTTCTTCTGGAAGAGAACCACATCCAAAGCCGCCATTGCCGGCATTATCGGTGGGGTTGCGCTGATGATTCTTTTTGATAAATTCTTACCCGGATGGTTTCCGGAAACAATACTCTATACTGCTTTCATGAACGCGTCAGGAATATATGAGATCCCGTTCCTGGTTAGTATGGGATGGGTGTTCTTTTTCACGGTGTTGATGATGGTGATCATCAGCTTGGTTGATCGTTCGGGCCACAAAGATATCAATGCCCTTGAAGTTGATACGACCATGTTCCGCGTATCTCCGGGTATATTGGTAGGCATTCTTGTTGTGAT
>JAEYRC010000157.1 GCA_023409675.1 Bacteroidota bacterium | reverse complement strand
CGCGACGGTTTCACGATGATCGGAATAATAGCGCATGGGAGGCAGCAGCATAAGTCCGCTTATTCCCCATGCTTCCGCCTCAGCAGCCTGTCGTATGGCTTCCCGGGTAGAACCTTCTGCTATATTGAGTATAACCGGAATCTTTCCACCTACGTGACTGATGGTAGATTGCACCAGAGATCTTTTTTCTTCGAAAGTAAGGGTGCTGGCTTCCCCAAGTGTTCCGCCCAGGATTATGCCATCGATTCCGGCATTGAGCTGTACATCAAGATTCTTCAGAAACAGCTCAATATCAAGGGTATCCTGTGCAGTAAATTTGGTGGTTAATGCCGGAAATATTCCCTTCCATTCAATATTCATATTTTTTTATTTCAAATGTATGATAAACTGCCTGAGGTGTATACAGTTCTTAATATAAACTATTCAGACCTGGATCAATAAGCTTTCCTGACCGGCGCTGGAATGAAAATAAAGATACAATCAATACGGCATCCGTGGAGCCTTAGTGACCGGGATGCCCGGGGAATAAATTCTCGATTTATTTAAGTCGCTATTCCTGCAGACGCTTATATTTGTTCATTACACCAAAACTAACGACCCCGACCAATGAGTTCTCCTAATTTTAAACCTACCCTATCCCTGCTGGATGCGACAATGATTGTTGCTGGTGGAATGATCGGTTCCGGAATCTTTATAGTAAGCGCCGACATCACGCGCAATGTGGGCAGTTCGGGATGGCTGATGCTGGTGTGGGCCATCACCGGATTTATGACGCTGACCGCAGCCCTGAGCTATGGTGAACTGAGTGCCATGTATCCACGGGCAGGTGGACAGTACGTTTATTTAAAGGAAGCGTATAATCCGCTGATTGGATTTTTATATGGCTGGAGTTTTTTTACCGTCATTCAAACGGCCACCATAGCCGCGGTAGGGGTAGCCTTTGCCAAATTCGCCGCGTATATTTTTCCATGGTTAAGCGAGGATCTTGTAGTGCTGGACCTTGGCTTTCTGCAGATATCCCCTGCCCAGGTACTGTCGATCGTAGTCATCGTATTGCTCACGTATATCAATACACGTGGAGTTAAAAACGGGAAGTTGATACAGACCACCTTCACCCTGACTAAAATACTCAGCTTATTCGGGTTGATTATTTTTGGTTTTATTGCGGCAGATGCTTCGGTATGGGAGGCCAACTGGACGAATGCCTGGGATATCAAGCATCTCAATCCGGATGGGTCGGTAGAAACGTATATCACCATAGCTGCACTGGGTGCTGTAGCCACCGCAATGGTTGGTTCGATTTTCAGCAGCGATTCGTGGAACAATATCACATTTATTGCAGGGGAAATAAAGAACCCGCAGCGCAATATTGGGATGGCGCTATTCCTGGGGACACTAATCGTAACGCTGATCTACCTGGCAACAAATGTGATGTATACGGCGGTACTTCCCCTGCAGGATATTGCATTCGCTGTGAATGACCGGGTGGCCGTGGATGCTTCGCAAAAAATCTTCGGCGATGTGGGAACGCTCATTATCGCCCTGATGATCATGATCTCCACTTTTGGTTGTAATAATGGTCTTATACTGGCCGGCGCCCGCGTATACTATACTATGGCGAAGGATAAATTATTCTTTAGCAGTGCGGGAAAGCTGAATAAAAATGCTGTTCCCGGAATCAGTCTGTGGCTGCAGGCTGCACTGGCTTCACTCTGGTCTGTAAGCGGACGGTATGGTGATCTGCTGGATATGATTTCCTTCGTGGTGATTGGATTTTATGTGCTGACGATAATCGGCATATTCATTTTACGCCGCAAAAAGCCGGATATGGAACGTCCGTACAAAGCATTCGGTTACCCGGTTTTACCGATCATTTATATCATAATGGGTTTAAGTTTCTGCTTATTGCTGATCGTTTATAAACCCAAATTCACCTGGCCGGGATTGATCATCACCCTAATAGGCATCCCGATCTATTATTTAGCGGTTTCCAAACAAAAAAAACAAGCTGCTGAAAAAGAAGATGATACTGAAAATTTATAAGGCTATTTGTGGCGTGGAATAAGTACCTGATGATTTCAAAGCAGCAGCAGAGATACAATAGAACTGTTTGATCGGCTATAACAATTGTGCAAAAGGTTGTTGCCTGTTATATCAGTTTTAGAAGCCTGATCGACTGCTGCCAGAAATATTCATATCCGGCCACCGATTACCTACAGCAGTACTTGAGGTCCATCAGGAGCCTGTTTTTTGCGGGAAGGATATTTCATAGCCGCGGGATGGCGAACATCAACCGACGCTGCGGGCGTACAATGTGGTCTAAACGAACGCTGCTTATTGGAAGAAAACAAGAGCTTGCTCCAACCGGTTTTGATATTTCTGAGCAAAAAGACTGGTACAGGGTTTTTCATGACATCCGATCTTACTGACTTAAAACGAAGCTGAGGCAAAGAATAATATAAAATAACCAGCTTTTATTGGCGAAATAAGTAGTTCAGTGTAGCTGGGTTAATCGTTCTTTTCTATTCAGATCGCGGAAACTTTTCTTGGGCTGGCATTTTCTATCCCGACAGTCTGAAACGCCAATGCGCCTTCAGCACGAATCACTACCAGTTTAACAGAAAAATCTCTTACCAAAGCGCATTGCCTGGAATTAAACCCATTAGCTGATCCTACCGGATATTTACTCTTGATCACTCATACCCTTCTTACAGCAATTGTGCAAAAAACCCAACCCATAAAGTTACTAAGCACACCTTTTTTCAGTCCATACTCTTTCTTATACACGAGGAAGAAAATATTTTTTAATTGTCATTTTAACATATATTCGTAGAGGTAGTATTTCACTAATCAAACACTGGCTGAATGGCAACAGACCGCTTTGTGATCGGGATTGATTTTGGGACGGATTCTGTCCGGTCAGTCCTGGTAAATGCCTTTAGTGGTGAGGAGGCAGCATCCTCCGTATTTTACTATCCCCGTTGGAAAGCAGGATTATATTGCGATGCCGGAAAGAATATTTTCCGGCAGCATCCGCTTGATTATATCGAAGGAATGGAATATACCATTTCCCAATGTATCAGGGGGAAAGATCCCCAGCAGATCATTGCCATTTCCGCTGATACTACCGGCTCTACACCGGTGGCCGCGGATCGGTCGGGAACCCCGCTGGCGCTGCTTCCCGGGTTCAGCGAAGATCCCGACGCGATGTTTGTATTGTGGAAGGATCATTCGGCCGTTCATGAAGCCGCCGAGATCAATGTGCATGCTGCACGCTTTCCGGTTAATTACCTCAAATATGTTGGTGGCATCTATTCATCCGAATGGTTTTACGCCAAATGGCTGCATATTGTTCGTGGTAATGAGCGCGTAAACAACCGCTACTTTACCTGGGTAGAACATTGCGACTGGATTCCGTTTTTATTAACCGGCGGCAATGATGTCCGGCAAATTAAACGGGGTGTATGTGCAGCGGGACATAAGGCCTTATGGGCGCCTGAATTCGGGGGACTGCCTCCGGATAATTTTTTCGAATCGCTGGATCCCCTGCTAACAGCGATGAATAACCGACTTTTTAGCGAAACCTGGACCTGTGATCAGCCTGCCGGTCGCCTTAGCGCGGAATGGGCAGAGCGGCTGGGATTACATAACGATGTAATCGTTGGCATTGGTGGATTCGATGCGCATATGGGCGCCGTAGGCGGGCAGATCGAACCGTATTACCTCAGTAAAGTGATGGGCACCTCCACCTGCGATATGCTTATCGCACCGATGGATGAAACACGGCATATCCTTGTTAAAGGGATATGCGGCCAGGTAGCCGGTTCGATAATTCCGGGAATGATGGGTATGGAAGCAGGACAATCAGCCTTTGGCGACGCATACGCATGGCTAAAAAACATCCTGCTCTGGCCGCTGAGCAATGGCCTGCTTCAACATTCACACCCGGATAATAGCGCAATATCAGCATTACGGCAAAGAGCGGAAGAGGAGATACTTTCTGCGCTTTCCAAAGCTGCTCAGGAATTACCCCCTGACTGTACTGAGTTCGCGGTTGACTGGTTCAATGGACGCCGCACTCCCGACGCTAGCCAGGAAGTTCGGGGCATGATAGCCGGTCTGACGCTGGGCACCGATGCACCACGGCTCTTCCGTTCCATTGTTGAAGCGACCTGCTTTGGCGCCAGGGCCATTACCGACCGCTTTCAGCGGGAAGGAGTACCCATAAAAGGTGTCATCGGCCTGGGTGGCGTGGCCCGCAAATCGCCCTACATCATGCAAATGATGGCTGATGTGCTGAATATGCCCATTCGCATTCACCGCTCAGAACAAACCTGTGCTGCCGGCGCCGCCATGTTTGCTGCAACGGCTGCCGGTGTTTATGACCATATTGAAGCTGCTATGAAAGCTATGGGCAGCGGATTTGATATGACCTATATTCCCGATCCGGAAAAGCACCAACAATATGCACAACGCTATCCGCTTTATCAGCAGGCAGGCAATTTCCTGGAAACCTTACGCCGGCACCGGTATACAGTCTAATTTATAAACTACTTGTTCAAATGAAAGCACTCCATCAGCTTGAAGTATGGTTTCTCACAGGCAGCCAGCATCTCTACGGTAACGACACACTGGAACGGGTAGCCGAAAATGCCCGGTCTATTGCTGGCGGATTGAATGACCATAAAAAGATACCGGTGAATATTGTATTCAAACCGGTTTTAACCACTCCTGAACAGATTGTACAAACTTTCAGGGAAGCGGCCTCCACACCGAAATGCATTGGGCTGATCGTTTGGATGCATACGTTTTCACCGGCTAAAATGTGGATTGGCGGATTGAAATTATTGCAGCTTCCCATGCTGCATTTTCATACTCAGTATAATCGTGATATCCCCTGGAACGAGATCGATATGGATTTCATGAATCTCAACCAGAGCGCGCATGGCGACCGTGAATTCGGCCACCTTACAGCCAGAATGAAAATCCGGCGGAAGGTTGTGACCGGCCACTGGAAAGATTCCCGAACGGTTGACGCTATTGCGGAATGGTGCCGGGCCGCAGCGGGTTGGCACGACCTTCAGTATGCCCGCTTTGTACGCTTCGGCGACAATATGCGACAGGTTGCGGTGACGGAAGGTGATAAAGTTGAAGCGGAAATTGTTTTCGGATATTCGGTGAATACGCATGGCGTTGGCGACCTGATTGAACATATTGACGCTATTGATGATACGGCAACGGAGCGATTATGTGCAGAATATGCCGATCAATATACCATGTCCGATGACCTGCGCAAAGGCGGCGCACGGCATGCTGCTCTGCAGGATGCTGCACGTATTGAACTGGGAATATTGTCATTTCTAACCCATGGTGGTTATAAAGGTTTCACCAATACCTTCGAAGATTTGCATGGTTTCCGGCAACTGCCCGGCATCGCCACGCAGCGGCTGATGGCAAAAGGGTACGGATTCGGCGCGGAGGGCGACTGGAAAACGGCTGCACTGGTTCGGGCTATGAAGACTATGGGTACCGGATTGCCGGGAGGCAGCTCGTTCATGGAAGATTACACCTATCATCTGGATCCTTCCAACCCCCTGGTGCTGGGCGCACATATGCTCGAAATCTGTCCGACAATAGCCAGCGCCAGGCCTTCCCTGGAAATTCATCCGCTGGGAATTGGCGGCAGGGAGGATCCGGTTCGACTGGTTTTTACTGCCGGCGCAGGGCCTGCCATAAATGCAAGTATTGTTGACCTGGGAAACCGCTTTAGGATGTTGGTAAATGAAGTGGTAGCCGTGGCACCCATCCAGGGCCTGCCGAGGCTTCCGGTTGCACGGGTATTGTGGAAACCCTATCCGGATATGCATACCGGATGCGCGTCCTGGATAATTGCCGGGGGCGCGCATCATACCTGTTACAGTCAGCACCTCACGGTCGGGCACATGCGCGACTTTGCCGAGATGGCCGGCATCGAACTGATCACTATAGGAAAAGATACCCGGATAGACACCCTAAAGCAGGAGCTTCGACTGAATGACGTGTTTTATAAGTAAAAAATTCTTCATACAATGACTTAAATATAAGTTCCTGCTTATTCCCTGTTTGAATAAACTAAAAAAAAATTGATGCAACGCTATTCAAAACAAACACGGCTACTGGCAGCTGTGGACTGCATTGTATTCGGATTCGATGGTTTCCGAATTAAACTGCTGGCTATACAAAGAGGGTTTGCTCCTGAGAAAGGCCACTGGAGCCTGATGGGAGGATTTCTTCAACCGCAGGAAAGCCTGGACCAGGCTGCAAACCGGGTGCTCAAACAGCTTACCGGGCTGGAAGGTGTTTATCTTGAACAATTGCAGACATTCAGCGATCCCAAACGGGATCCGCTGGAAAGAACCCTGAGTACTGCTTACTCAGCACTCATAGATATCAGTCAGTATGAAAATCAGTTGAGTGATGATTTTAAAGCAGAATGGTTTGAACTTGATCAGGTTCCACAACTGATCTTTGATCATGGCGAGATGGTGAAACTTGCGCATCAGCAACTGAAATATAAAGCATCCCTGCATCCCCTGCTCTTTGAGCTGTTGCCGGAACGATTTACCATTCCACAACTGCAATCCTTATACGAAAGCGTATATGATACCCGGTTTGATAACAGAAATTTCAGCCGGAAAATTCTCTCCACCGGACTACTCATCAAACAAAAAGAAAAAGACCGCCAGCATTCCAAAAAGGGAGCATTTTATTATAAAGTAGATAAGCGCCGCTATAAGGCGAACTTTAATTCAATTCTCAACCTGATTCCCGGTTTACACCAATAGCTAATCTTAGGCAACCATCTCCCGTTTGAAATGCCAACATCGTATTGTACCGAATTGCGGCGATGAATTAAGGCAGGTTTGTTGTTGTAGGAACAGGGAATGCCCTGTCATGTTCATCAGCGTTGCCGCCCTACATACATCCTGCACAAAAATGATAAATCCTATATTATAGGAATTGGGAATGCCCTGTTCAATAAAGGCCCTACAGGAAATTTTATCCACGAATTTCGCGGCGATCGGCCAACCATCTCCACGAATACAGGTAATATATTAGCTATTTTATCGGGCCACGCCCTTTGGAATAAGTGTAAATCAGGATAAGAAGAATGCCATAATTTTTTCTGACCTGTTTTTTTAACAACTTATCCGTCAAGAAAAAGCAGGTTTGATTGAAATTTGCCGTCTTATTCCCCTGACGGCAACCTAAACCTGTTTATGAGATATATCCTGAGCACCCTGTTCCTGTTTATTGCATTTACCCTTCATGCCCAGAAAAATTTCCGTGGATCAATAAAAGGCTCCCTTACCGATACCGTATTTGTTGAATCAATGGAAGGCGCCACCATCACCCTGCTATCGGCAAAAGATTCATCGGTGATCAATTATACCCTGGCTGATACCAAAGGAGCTTTTGAATTTACGAATATTGATACCGGTCATTACCGGTTGGTCATTTCTTTTATGGGCTATGACCCGTATTCCCGCAATATTGAAATCAACCGGCAACAGTCCATCCTTGATCTGGGGCCTGTTAATCTTACGAAATCGGGTGAACTTCTGGATGAAGTTATCGTGGAAGCTTCACCGGTAATCATTAAAAAAGATACGGTCGAGTTCAGGGCCGGCGCATTTCAGACGGCCCCCAATGCAACAGCGGAAGACCTGCTGAAGCGAATCCCCGGCATGGAGGTTGATAAAGACGGCAATGTGAAAGCCCAGGGTGAGGATATTCCGAAGATCTATGTTGATGGGAAGGAATTCTTTGGGAATGATCCCAAAATGGCCACCAGGAATATTACGGCTGATATGATCGAATCCATACAGGTTTATGATGATATGAGCGAGCAGGCGAAATTTACCAAGATTGATGATGGCAGCAGGCAGAAGACCATCAATATCAAACTCAGGAAAGATAAGAAAAAGGGGTATTTCGGAAGAGCTGTTGCCGGCATGGGCAGCGAGAGCCGTTGGGAAGGTTCCGGTACGCTCAACAAGTTTGTCAATGAACAGCGGATTTCCATTGTATTAAATGGAAATAATACAAACCGTTCATCGTTCAGCGACCGCGACATCATAGGGATGATGGGCGGCTTTAATCCGGGTGGCGGTGGTGGTGGCAATGGTATCGCCCGCAATTTGAATGGCGGTATTAATTTTACCGACAAGTGGGGCAAGAAGTTAGAAATTACGGGGAGTTATTCTTATGGCAATACCGATCG
This sequence comes from Bacteroidota bacterium, assembly GCA_023409675.1. GTDB lineage: Bacteria > Bacteroidota > Bacteroidia > Chitinophagales > Chitinophagaceae > Flavitalea. The sequence goes on along the minus strand of JAEYRC010000157.1, from coordinate 3,431 downwards.
CCGTACTGAGCAGTCCAGTCTCCGGCAAACCTTCTTTCCAAATGACTCTGTTACCACACAAAATCAACGCAGTTTTTCCGATAATCTGGGCGTAAATCACCGCATGAACTTAAGAATCGAATATGATATCGATTCGATGAATTCGATCATCTATAGCCCTAACATTTCTACACAACGGAATGAAGGAAGAAGACAGGATACTGTTTATACCATTGCCACCAAAGCCAACGAGCAGTTTCTTGCGCTTAATGGCTTAACCCGGAATCAGAATTCCCGCGACGGGCTCAGCATCAATAATGACCTCTTATACCGCAGGCGATTCCGCAAGGAAGGGCGCACCTTTACCTTTGGCATTAATAATTCGGTTAACAACAGTTCTGGTGAAGGCGTAAATTTTGCTCCATATATTTTTTATAATCCCGATAGTTCTGTTGCCCGGGTCAATAATCAGGACCTGTTGTCGGAACAACAAACCCGTTCAAACAACAACCGGTTACGGGCAACCTATACAGAGCCCCTGACCCGCAATCAGTCACTGGAAGTTAATTACACCTATACCAACAACCAGAACAATTCCGACCGGAAAGCTTTCGACCGGAACAATATTACCGGAGAATACGACAAAGTGAACGAAGCCCAGACGAATTACTTCGACAATGAATTTCTCGCCCATCAGGGCGGGCTGAACTACCGTATTCATTCAGATAAATTTAATATTCAGCTGGGTGGTGGCATACAGCATTCTGTAATAAATAATAAAACTACCCGGCAACGTAACGGCCGCGACAGTCTCATTCACCTGCAGCAAGAGTATAATAACTTTTTTCCCTCTGCTTCTTTACGTTATTCCCTTTCCCGGACAAAGCGCCTGTTCGTGCGGTATAACGGCCGAACCAATCAACCCAGTGTAAACCAGTTACAGGAGATACCGGATATTTCCAATCCTTTATATGTGCGAATGGGAAACCCTAATCTGCGCCAGGAATTCAATAACAGCCTGAGTATTAACTATCATTCGTTTAATCCCGCTACCTCACGGTATATGAGTGGAAGGCTTAGTTTCAACAGTACAGCCAATAAGATTGTAAACAGCATCGATACATTGGGGAAAGGAATTCAATTGATCGTACCCGTTAACCTTAATGGTGCCTGGAGCACAAACGGAAATATCAATTTCGGTTTTCCGCTAAAGGGTAAACTCAAAGGCAGCAGTTTCAATATCAGCAGTGGCTTGAATTACGACCGGAATGTTAGTATGATCAATAAAATGGTAAACCAGGTATCAACACTTTCCTTCCGGCAGGGCTTTGGCGCCAGCGTGGCCATAAAAGATAAATTGTATATGGGCCTTAATGGAAATATTACCTATAATGAATCGCGGTATTCCGTTCAGGAAAACCTCAACACGAATTATGTAACCCAGAATTATTCAACTGATATCCGCTATACCATCTTCAAAACCTTCAACCTGCTTGCTGACTTCAATTATTACGTCAACAAGGGCCTTGCGGCTGGTTTTGATCAGAAAGTTCCGTTGCTGCACACGGGCATTTCAAAAACATTTTTTGAAAAGAAAAATGCCGAGCTGAAACTGATGGTCTATGACGCGTTGAATCAGAATCAAAGTATCCGCCGCGACATCGGAGACAACTATATTTCTGATGTGAATTCCCTGGTTCTTCGCCGCTATGTCATGGTGTCGTTCATGTACAACATCAATAAGATGGGAGGAGTTCGTCCTTCACGGCAATGGGACAGGGGCAACCGCGATTTCCATTAAAATAATACGTTTCAGAATTCAGGCAGGCGCATTATCTCTCCTCCCCGCAACGCGGATTCATGGGCAAGAATTCCTACGCAGGTGATGTTGGCGGATTGGCGCGCATCCGGAAAAGGACTTCTCCCTTCTATCAGCGCCGAAATAAATTCATGCACCAGATGAGGATGAGAGCCCCCGTGCCCGGAACCCTGTATAAACGACAAATGCTGATTTCCGGAATCATCATATACCCCTCCGGTGGTAAACGAACGGATAGGTTCCGGCAACAGGTGCGCATAATCGGGAATGGTTACTTTTTCCGGAGTTTCACCCGTATGGATAACCGAAGGCTCATGTTCCACCAGCGTCCATTCAAAACTTTTCTTTGATCCATATACATCAAAACTTTCACGATACTGGCGGGCTGTATTGAACAGCGAGCGGGTAACTTCCGCGGCAAGGTCCGAGTCCCGGAATTTAATATGGCAGGATTCTATGGCAAACGGAGAACCGTATTTACTGATCAGGTGTTCATCTATTCTGCCAGAACCGAAGCAGGAGACATATTCCGCCGGTGTTTTAGCCAGCGCTACCACCGGCCCTACACAATGGGTAGCGTAATGCATAGGCGGTAGTCCTTCCCAATATCCCGGCCACCCTGCCATCTCCTGTTGATGGGAGGCCCGCAGAAACTGCAGCCGTCCCATTTCACCGCTTTCATACAGTTCTTTCACAAATAAAAATTCCCGGCTGTAAACCACAGTTTCCATCATCATATAGGTAAGTCCTGTCTCCTGTACCGCTTCAACGATCTGGCGGCACTCATCCACCGTGGTGGCCATAGGAACAGTACAGGCAACATGCTTTCCTGCACGCAATGCTTTTAAGGATTGTTCGGCATGATTCTGTATCGGGGTGTTGATATGCACCGCGTCGAGTTTGGGATCCTTCAGCATTTCATCAAAATCTGTATAGCGAACGTCCACACCAAACGCGTCACCAACCTTGTCGAGGTTTTCCCGGCTGCGCTGGCAAATGGCATACATTTCTGCATTCGGATGTTTTTGATAGATCGGAATGAACTCGGCTCCAAAACCAAGTCCAACAATGCCCACAGCAATTTTTTTTGTTTCCATCTTTATCAGATTTAAATATTTGAAATCAGTTAATGTTAAGCGGACGCGTTGACATTCATCTTCAGAAATGCCAGACCCTGCCGGGCAAACTCATCCTGGCTTTCGGCAAAAGGCTTCCAGATGCAAACCGCGCCAGCCAGTTCATAATTATCCGGTGTAAAGCTTTCAATAGATATCGTTCCCGTATAACCGATTTCCTTCAATGCATTAAAATATGCTGGCCAGGGTGTACTTCCCGAACCCGGAATTCCCCGATGATTCTCCGAAACCTGGAAGTGTATCAGCTTGTCACCGGCTTTGCGGATAGCAGCGCCGGGATCAGGCTCTTCAATGTTCATATGAAAACTATCCAGCATCATTTTCGCATTTGAACAACCGATATCCTCTATCAACCGGCTAAGATCGTCGACGGTATTGACAAGATCAGATTCAAAACGGTTCAGAGGTTCAAGTGCAATGTCAAGATTTCTGTCAGCAGCCATGCGGCAAACCGTACGAAGGTTTTCCACCGCCCTGTTCCATTCGGTTCTTCGTTG
>JAEYRC010000056.1 GCA_023409675.1 Bacteroidota bacterium | reverse complement strand
GCAAAGCCCTCGCAATGACGTGCAAAAAATGCTGTAATTGGACCCGCACCCCGCAACGTCTTGTAGCAAAAGCGTTTCCGTCATTGCGAGCCGAAGGCGAAGCAATCCAGAAAAATGAAACCATGCTGACCATCCCGTCAATGCAATCCGGAAGAACCACCCTGAATCATCAAACAAAGTAATAGACGAGGACGCGTTGTGGATAATTGCTGCAATTAAAAAATGGTATTAGTCTGGATTGCTTCGGGCAGAGCCCTCGCAATGACGTAAAGCAAGTGTAGGTATTGAACAAAACACCCAAGTAAATACGGTATAAGAATACGTTGCCTCGCCTTCGTCATTGCGCGCCGGAAGCGAAGCAATCCAGAAAAGATAAAAAATACCGTCATTGCGAGCCGGAGGATCATTGGGAATTCTAAAAATGTCAAATTGACGCTTATATAAGCAGGATGACGCAGCCAAATAAAAAGTGTTAAAAAAAAAGAAAATTTGGCGGATTGTATCCAAAAAATTAATTTGTGTATTCGTTACACGTCAGATTGCGACGTGTATGATTTATAACCATCTAACGAATTGCTTTATGCGCTTGAGAAAACTTTTGCATTCTTTGGTAATGCCTGCCCTGTTTCTTCTGCTCTCGCAGGGTATTTCAGCACAGTCTAAAACGGTCTCCGGTAAAATTACCGATCAGGAAAACGGTAACGGATTGCCGAATGTTTCGGTGATTGTTAAGGGATCGTCCCTTGGTACAGCCACTGACGAACAGGGAAATTTCAGTCTTTCTGTTCCACAGTCCGCCACCACGCTGGTTATATCTGCTGTAGGGTATACCTCGCGGGAAGTAGCCATCGGCAGTGGATTTTTGGAAATTCAACTTGAAAATGCCGCCACAACGGAACTGAATGAAGTAGTGGTGGTAGGATATGGTACGGCTCGCCGGCGCGATGTAACCGGCGCTACTGCCACGGTTTCGGCCAAAGATATCAATAAAGGAACCTATGCTTCTCCGGATCAGTTGATTCAGGGTAAGGCTGCCGGCGTAATGGTCATTAATAATACCGGTCAGCCAGGTGGTTCCACTACCGTGCGGATCAGGGGTACATCGTCTATCCGTTCCGGTAATTCACCTTTATTCGTTATTGATGGAGTTCCGCTTTCGGGAGGTTCAGCCCGCCCGGGCAGCCAGGCCGGTGCATTCGGTAACGATGGCGGTAACCCGTTGAATTATATCAATCCCAATGACATCGCCAATATTGAAATTCTGAAAGACGCCTCCGCCACGGCGATCTATGGATCACGGGGCGCAAATGGCGTAGTGCTGATCACCACCAAAAGAGGTCAGAGTGGTGTTCCTGCACTGGATGTTAATGCATCTGTTGGCGGTTCCGGATTGCTGAAACGTCTGGAAGTGCTTAATGCCCAGGAATTCCGCAAAGCGCTGGATGATTATAATCAAACAACCGGCGATTTTGGAGGTGATGTTGACGCTTTTGACGCGATTACCAGAACAGGAATCACGCAGAACTATAATGTGGCCATGGGCGGTGGTAATGAAGATGCGCGTTATCGCCTGTCTGCCGGTTACCTTGATCAGGAAGGTATAATTGAATCTTCCCGCCTGAAAAAACTCACCGCCAACCTGACATCAAGCTTTAAATTCCTGCCCAGTAAAAAACTCGGGCTGGATATGAATGTTCTGGTTACGCAAACCGATGAAAATATTGCTCCCGTTTCCGCTTTTGTGGGCTTTGAAGGAAATCTTATATCACAGGCGCTTCAATGGAATCCGACGCACCCGCTGTATAATTCAGCCGGAGAAGTTTGGGTTGACCATGGTTTGGGTAATACCACCATTAATCCACTGGCGCAATTGAAATATTTTGATGACCGGGCAAAGGTATTGTCGCTCATTGCAAGCATCGCTCCATCGTATCAAATCTCCAATAGCCTGACGTACCGGTTTATGTACAGTGTAAACCGCCAGGTTGGTACCCGCCGCGGTCAGGTAAACCGCCTGCTGAACATTCCAAATATTCAGGGTCGTGGTGTAGCGTTTACCGGCAATAATGAACAAACCAACTCTCAGATCACCAATACCCTAAGCTATAACAAGCAGGTTACTTCAGACCTGAATATTAATGCCGTGGTCGGTCATGAATGGCTGGTATTTGACAACCGTAACAATAACCTGGGTGGACGTGATTTTACCAATGTAGGACTGAACTATTATGACTACCTGCATTATTCCACTCAAAATGACCGCTTCATCGGTTCATACGCTTCACCAACCACCGAATTGCAATCGTATTTCGGACGGGCAATTCTGAATTTGAAAGATAAATACCTCCTGACCGCTACGATGCGGGCAGATGGATCAACCCGCTTTGGTGTGAATAACCGTTATGGATATTTTCCCTCTGTAGGTGTGGCCTGGAATATATCCCAGGAAGATTTCCTGTCAGGAAGCACCGCGTTGAGCAACCTGAAACTCCGCGCAAGCTGGGGTAAAACCGGTAACCAGGAGTTTCCTTCTGGCGCCTCACTGAATCGCTTTGGTTTCGGTCAGCAAACGATTTCGCAATCGAATTATGGTAATGAAGACCTGAAATGGGAAAGTTCAACCACTACGAACGTAGGGCTGGATTTCTCCATTGCCAATAACCGGATTTCTGGTTCGATCGATTATTTCAATAAGAAAACAACGGATGTATTGTTTGAGCAGAATATCGTTCAACCGGCACCCGGTGGTAAAATCTGGATCAACCTTCCGGGTAATATCATTAACTCCGGACTTGAAGTGATGTTAACTGGAGGCCTGATTCAAAATAGCGATGTAAACTGGAACATCACGGCCAATGCATCTTTCCTGAAAAATTCCGTATCCGGACTTGCAGGTTTCTATGAAACCGGTGAACTCCGGGGTCAGGGATTTTCGAATGTACGGGGACAGCGCCTGGTAAATGACCAGCCTTTGAACGTTTGGTACCTGCGTCGCTTTATTGAGGTTGACAAATCAACCGGACAAAGTGTTTATGAAGATGATGGAAATACATTATTCTATTCCGGTAGCCCGAATCCAACCATGCTGCTGGGTTTGTCCACCGATTTTTCGTATAAAAGGTTCACCGCGGTGGTGAATATGAACGGAACTTTTGGTCATTATATCTACAACAATACCGCGGCTTCAGTACTGGGTATCGGAAACCTGCCCACCCGTAATATTGCCCGCGCTTTGATTGAATCTGATGTTCGGGAAGCTATATCCAACGCACCGGCTCCTTCAACCCGTAACCTGGAAAAAGGGGATTACCTGAAACTGGCAAACCTGTCCCTGGGCTATCGTGTTGGAGATATCGGAAAAGGAATTCGTAACCTGCACATCTCGCTAACCGGCCAGAACCTTTTTGTGATCACCGGCTATTCCGGATTCGATCCTGAGGTAAATACCGATGGTGGATTCCAGGGAATTCCATCACTGGGTATTGAATACATCCCATATCCATCTGCCCGTACAGTTGTCCTGGGGTTAAGTTTTTCTTTATAGAATAATCATCATTAATATGAAACAGCGTACTTTAATTATAGCCTCTTCTTTAATATTCCTCAGTACTGCCTGTACCAAGCTGGATGAAAATTTCCGCAGCGAATTACAGGAAGGAAATACAGAGAATATCTCTGCTGCAGAACTTTTGATCAATGCGTATAATTCCCTCAGCGGTCCGTTACAAACCGGGGATTTGTGGCATGCACAACAACATACCTCCGATGAAACGATAGCGCCAACGCGTGGTGGTGACTGGGATGATAACGGTCAGTGGAGAATGTTGCATGGTCATACCTGGAATGCCGATCAGGGAAATTTGCGTAATGCATATAACGGATTACTGGGCGCCCAGTTTGCCGCTTCAAACGTACTGGAGTTCAGTCCTACTGCCCAGCAGGCTGCTGAAGCACGTTTCCTGAGAGCACTATCCATGTTCTTTGTTTTAGACGGATGGGATCAGGTACCGTATCGTGAAAATTTAACCGATTATAAAATTCTGCCGACTACCCTTAAAGGCGCCGAAGCTGCAGATTTTATTATCGGAGAGCTGAATGCTATCATGAATGATCTTCCCGCAACCGGTCCAGCCTATACCGCCAATAAAAATGGCGCGCGGGCATTGCTGATGAAGTTGTACCTGAACAAAGGAGTTTATGCGAACAGGGCTACTCCGGCTTTTGCAGCAGCCGATATGGACAGGGTGATTCAGCTGGCCAATGAAATTATTGCGACCAACCAGTATGAACTGGATGCAAATTATTTCGACAATTTCGCGCCCAATAACCATACGCTCTCTTCTGAGAACATTTTTACCATGTTCAATGAAGGAGGTGTTCGCGGGGCCAACGTTCGCGGTACAGCGTTCCAGGTTCACCACTACAATATGAATCGCAGCGGCTGGAATGGATATTCCACCCTCTCTGATATCTATGACAAATTCACTGATCCAAATGAATAACGCAAAGGCGCAGCATACAATTATCCTGGCGCACTTCCAAATCCCGGTAACCGGATTAATGTGGGCTTTTTAATCGGTCAGCAATATAATCTGACCACCGATGAACCACTTGAAGACCGCAGAGGCAATCCGCTCGCCTTTACCGAAGAGGTACGTCTTCGTGAAACCGGAGATAACCTGGAGATCACCGGTATCCGGGTGAACAAATACCCATATGATTACGGTACGCCCGGAGATCAGAAAAACAACGACTGGGTGGTTTTCCGCTATGCCGATGTATTGCTGATGAAAGCGGAAGCCCTGATGCGTAAAAGTGCTGGTGATCCTGAAGCCCTGCAAATCGTAAACGATATACGCAGTATTCGGGGAGCTAGCGAGCTTACTGCATTGAACGCTGATATAATGCTCGATGAAAGAGGTCGGGAACTGTATTGGGAAGGTTACCGCAGAATGGACCAGATCCGTTTTGGTAAATTCCTGAACGCCTGGCAGGAAAAACCTGCGAGCGATGCTAAATACCTGCTCTTCCCCATTCCAAGCGATCAGTTGGCAGTTAATCCGAATCTGGAGCAGAATCCGGGATATTAAGTAACTTGTACCATAAAATTTTAGTAAGAAGGTCATTACAATAATGACCTTCTTCTTTTAATATGCAATTACCAAAATTAACCCTGCTGACCTTCGTTGGTCTGATCCTGCTGTGCTGCAATACTGCACCCGACCGGTCCTCACTTTTCACCCTGATGGATGAAACCGGTATCCACTTTTCAAACGATATCGACAATACGCCTGATTTCAATATTTTCAGCTACCGCAATTTTTATAATGGTGCCGGAGTGGGTATAGGCGATTTGAATAATGATGGATTACCGGAAGTTTTTTTTGCCGCCAATATGCGCGAAAACAAACTTTTTCTGAATAAAGGCAACTGGGAATTCGAAGACATCAGTGCAACGGCAGGGTTGAAGCAGGCCGGAAAATGGGCAACGGGTGTAACATTTGCTGATATTAATGGCGATGGATTGCTTGATATCTATGTATGTTATGCCGGATACCAGGAGGGCATGGATTTGCAGAACGAACTCTACATCAACCAGGGTAACCTGAAGTTTATTGAATCCGCTGCTGCCTATGGATTAAACGACAGCGGATACACTACCCACACTGCTTTTTTTGATTACGATCTTGATGGCGACCTGGATGCCTATATCCTTAATAATAGTTTTATTCCGGTTAATACACTGAATTATGCCAATAAACGAGAACTGCCTGCAGCCGAATGGCCTGTTGCCGATTTTCTAAAAGGCGGCGGGGATAAGTTGCTGCGCAATGATGGCGGCCGGTTTACCGACGTTAGTACGTCGGCAGGTATATATGGCAGCCTGATTGGTTTTGGCCTGGGCGTAACCGTTGGAGATGTAAATGCCGATGGATATCCGGATCTGTATATATCTAATGATTTTTTTGAGCGTGATTATTTGTATATTAACCAGGGTGATGGCACATTTAAAGAAAGTATTGAGGAGGCCATGCAGCACATCAGCCTAACGTCTATGGGGGCGGATATTGCGGATATCAACAATGACGGACTCCAGGATATTTTTACCACCGATATGCTGCCGGCAAAAGACGCGCGGCTGAAAACCACAACGACTTTTGAGAATATTGATGTTCGCCGGCTGATGCAGCGTCAGGGCTTTTATAATCAATATATGCAGAATACCCTGCAGGTTAATGCCGGCAATGGCATGTTCCGGGAAACTGGCTACTACAGTGGTGTTGCAGCTTCCGACTGGAGCTGGGGAGGACTGATATTCGACATGGATAATGACGGATTCAGCGACATATTCGTTTCCAACGGCATTTATCACGATATAACCGATCAGGATTTTATCGATTTTTTTGCCGATGAAGTCATCCAGCGTATGGCATTAACGGGTAAAAAAGAACAGATCGATGAGATCATCAGCCGAATGCCAAACACACCGATTCCCAATGCGGTTTTCCGCAATAATGGCAACCTGAAGTTTACTGAAGTTGCCACCTCATGGGGCCTTGATCAGCCATCTTTCTCCAACGGATCTGCGTATGGCGATCTTGATAACGATGGCGACCTTGACCTTATCACCAATAATGTTAACGGAGATGCCTTCGTTTATCGAAATAATGCACGCGAGCAGGGAACACAGCATTTCCTGGGTATCGTACTGGAAGGAAAAGCGCCGAACACCTTTGCTGTTGGAAGTACCATTAAGGTCTATCAGCAGGACCGGATTTACAGCAGGCAGGTAATGCCCTCCAGAGGCTTCCAGTCCTCGGTGGATTATAAGAACATCATCGGCCTGGGAACGGGGAGTGTCGATTCAGTGAAAATAATATGGCCCGACAAATCCAGTACCCTGCTCATCGACCTTCAACGCGACTCAACCTATCGTATCAGGCAGGAAAATACTATTCATTATACCGATCAGCAATTGCCTGTATCAAACACGTATTTTATCCCGGAAAAAAATTCCTTTATACGTCATGTAGAGGATGATCATGTCGATTTTTACAGTGAGCGGAATATTCCGGTTATGCTTTCCCGTGAGGGACCCAAAGCCGCCGTGGCGGATGTGAATGGTGATGGAATGGAGGATATATATATCGGAGGGGCGGCCGGACAGCCAGGAACTTTATACATTCAGGATCAACAGGGTTTCCGGATGAGGCAGCAGCAGGTATTTGAAGACTTTAAGGCGTCGGAAGATGATGCGGTGTTGTTTATGGATTTTGATGCGGATGGTGATATGGATCTTTTCATTGGATCAGGCGGTAATAAATTCAAGCCAGGATCTGAAGAGTTAAAGAATCGGTTATACATTAACGATGGCCGTGGCAATTTCAGCCTGAAAACCACAGGTATTCCGGGAGGAGATGCCAATACAGGTGTTTTGGCAGCAGCGGATATAAACAACGATGGATTCCCGGAGTTGTTCATTGGCAATAGAAATGCTACAGCCGATTATGGAAAATCTCCGGCAAATGCGCTTTTGTTAAATCAGGGCAGCGGCGGATTTACAAACCTGGCTGCAGGAACTGCACTGGAGTTCTGCGGAATGGTGCGGGCCGCGGAGTGGGCGGATGTTAATGGGGATGGAAGAAAAGAGCTGATTGTCGTTGGAGATTGGATGAGTCCTCAGGTGTATACTGTTCGTCCGGATGGTATTGAATTGATGGCGAGCGGACTTGAGGATTATACCGGGCTCTGGCAATCGCTGGCCACCGCCGACATCGATGGAGATGGCGATATGGACCTTATATTGGGAAATTTCGGTGAAAACTTTTACCTGCGTCCTCAACCGGAGGAGCCTGTCAGGTTATGGATCAATGACTTTGATGGAAATGGTACTGCAGATAAGATCATCAGCAGAACAATTTCGGGAAAGGATATGCCGGTTTTTATGAAAAGAGATCTTACCGATCAAATCCCTTCACTCAAAAAGCAAAATCTTAAAAACCGCGATTATGCCGAGAAAACCATTCAGCAGCTTTTTCCTAAAGAATTGATCGAAAAAGCTGAGGTAAAAACGTTCCGGTATTCCACTTCGGGTATAGCTCGTAACGATGGCAGTGGACGATTCACCTTTGAAGCATTTCCGGCAGTAGTTCAGTTAAGTTGCGTCAATGCCCTGCAGTTAGTAGATGTCAATTCAGACGGGCATCCGGATATTATTACAGGTGGAAATAATTTTCACTTTCTGCCACAGTTCGGTCGGCTGGATGCCGGCTTTGGAGATATCCTGATCAATGATGGTAAGGGCAATTTTCATGCGGTAAAAGCAGGAGAAACCGGTCTGAATATTCGCGGGATGGTGCGCGATATCCAGCTCATCCAAAGAAGTGATGGACCTGGATTGCTATTTCTTCAGAATGACGGATTACCTGAATTTTTCAAATTAAACCGTAACTAGCTTTGCTATATAACCGCTTTCATCACTATACTGATTATAATTCGGTTTCTACAGTTCATTGCGGGGCAGGAAACCGGTTTGCTTATTTCGGTTACATATTATTGTTAGCATCTTCTTGGTTCACTGGCTGTCGCACCGATACAACCCCGACTCTTTTTAATACACTGACCGCTGATCAAACCGGGTTGGAGTTCAACAATAAGCTTGTTCCGGATTCTGCTATCAACATGATCAATTACATGTACTTCTATAATGGAGCAGGAATAGGCGCAGCGGATTTTAATAATGACGGACTTATCGATCTGTATTTTGCCGGAAACCAGGTTTCCGACCGCCTGTACCTGAATCAGGGTAAGTTGAAATTTAAAGAAATCACCCGGGAAGCGGGAATACCGGATGATAATTCCTGGAGCACGGGCGTATCGGTGGTCGATCTCAACGGCGATGGGCTGATGGATATCTATGTTTCTAAGGCTAGTGGCATCGGAAGCCTTCGTGGAACCAATCAATTGTATATCTGCACTGGCATTCGGGATGGTATTCCGGTATATGAAGAACAGGGCGCTGCATATGGACTAAACTTTTCGGGACTAAGTACCCAGGCCGCGTTTTTTGACATGGTTCTTGATGGCGACTTGGATATGTTTCTCTTAAATCATTCCTATCATCAGGATGGCAGTTTTTCTTCGAGAGCAGGGTTTTTGAATACCCGTGATAGTTTGTCTGGCGACCGGCTTTACCGTAATGACAACAACTTCTTCACCGATGTAACCGCATCATCCGGTATACACAGCAGTGCGATCGGATACGGGCTGGGGATTGCTGTTTCAGACATCAATCTTGATGGGCTGCCCGATCTGTATATTGGAAATGATTTTCATGAAAATGATTATTTATATATCAATTTGGGGAACGGAACATTCACGGATCAGATGGAGCAGCAGTTCACTCATACCAGTCAGTTTTCCATGGGGGTGGATATCGCCGATA
>JAEYRC010000050.1 GCA_023409675.1 Bacteroidota bacterium | reverse complement strand
CAACTACGCAACTGGTGCTGCAGGCATTGGGAAACCATAATGCAACGCAGGAAGAACTCGATGAAATAACCCGACTGATCGATAACCTAAAAAAATAATGGCATGCTCTTGCTGATCCAGTCAGATTTTCTCAATGCCCTCGGCTGGGCATTATTTGACAGCCTTTGGCAAATGGGAATAATTACTGTTCTCTATTATTTGCTGGCAGGAAAACGGGTTTCAGCAGAAAAGAAACATCTGCTGGCGATTCTGTCGTTGAGTGGCGGAACCCTATGGTTTCTGATCAATATAATCGCTCATCTGGCGATGCCCCGTACCTTGCTTTCGGGTTTTGCATGGTGGCCGGAACTGCAGCAAATCAATACGTCTGCTTTTCTTTCAGAAACACTGCCCCGGCTGTCGCTGATTTACCTGGTACTGTTATCGATATTGTTCATCCGCCTGTTTTTTCAATACCGGCAAACCCGGCATTTATCGCAACGCGAGCTTTCTAAAGCTCCTGCATCACTCAAACTTTTTGTCAATACATTCAAAACCCGCCTGGGAATCAATAGCCCGGTCCAACTTTGGGTTTCCAACCGGGTTAATACTCCGCTCACGCTGGGATTCTTCAAACCAATGATATTACTGCCTTTGGCAGCGATCAATAACCTTACGACAAGTCAGCTTGAAGCAGTGTTATTGCATGAACTTAATCATATCCGCCGCCACGATTACCTGGTGAATATGCTGATTACTTTTGTAGAAATAACCCTGTTCTTCAATCCTTTTGCCCGTTTGCTGGCCGCTCAAATCCGCAAAGAGCGCGAACACCTATGTGATGATAAGGTGCTGCAATTCCGCTATGATCCCAAAGTATATGCGACGGCTCTGCTGACGCTCGAAAAAAATCGCCAGGTGATCAGTCCGCTATTGCTTGCTGCCACCGGTCGCAATCGGGGTTTCCTGCTCAATCGGATTCGTCGTATTATTACCGGCGAAGAAACCCGTTTAAGTGTACCGCCGGCCCTGATGATCTTTCTGCTGGCAGTTGGATTTATGGGAACATTCTCCTGGTTTGGTGGTACAGCATCCTCAGGTTCGGGCGAACTGCCGGTTTTCAATATTTCAACCGGTTATTACTCCGTGAATAAAGCCAATGCTCCTGCCCTACCGAAACAGGCTGCGGAAGAACCAACGATGAATACCGCGTCAGTATTTTCCGAAACCGGGGTTGATACCAAATGGCAGGCGACAAGATCCCAAAAGATTACCACGCATGAATCCGGCAAAACGAAGATCGTGATGCACACTGTTGAAGCGGATGCAGCGACCCCCGGCGAAGCGGTTGCGCCTGCAGAACTTCAATTGCGCTTTGTAACCGCTACCCGTTCGCGTGATTATACCCTTTCAGAATCTCCTGCGGCAGAAAGTATTCCGTTAGTTGACGGCACCCAGCCGTATGTTCCGTCAGCAGCATTCAATTATCATTATACGATAGATACCCTGCATCCTAAAAAGTTGCAGGCTGAACAGGAGAAACTCACCCGGCAGTCCTTCGAAAAAGCTTTACAGGTGTTAAAAGATATCGATTGGTCGAAATTAAACGGTCAGTTTGAAGCTGCTGTACAGCTTCAGGACCTGGAAAAACTGGAGGCCGAATTGCAGAAAACTTTAAGCGCTGCTCAATTGGATCAGCTTTCTGTTGAACTGGAGATCAGCCGTGCATTTAAGGAAACTTACCTGAAAGATGAGCAACTCCGGAAAAAGCTGGCGGAATTCCAGGAAGAACGGAGCCGGGCCATTAAAAATACGGAACGCTTACGGGAAGTGATCCTGCTGGAGCGCCTGCAACATGCCGATCATCAGGCGCCCAAGGTGCGCAAAGTGGTTCATTTGTAAGCATCATAGCCAGTAAAATATTTTTAACCTGAAGTTTAATGCTGTGTAATACCCGGGGGGCATGTGCATAACATCTCTTTCATAGCGCATCCAAGCGAGAAGTTTAACCATCATTATATACCTCCTTCAGGGTTCGTCATATCAAATCCCTTGACGAGCATCAGTTTGAATTATACCACGCCATGACCTACGCCCCGGAGGGGCAAAAGGTTAATAGCAAACAGGTGCGTTTAGCATCAGCGCTGTAGGTGCGGGATAAAAAAATATATCAACATCTCGTTTCGCTCCTACGGACCTGGCAATGGAATTATACTACACCGTGGGGGCTATTGACCTTTCGCGCCTATGGCGCGTGAATTAAGCTTAATAGTTGCTCTTTTAATGTTGATAGCATTAATGGTCGGCGGGGTGAATTATGAAGATTAACTCCAGGTTGCAGCATTGCATGTATGGATGAATTATACCATTCCAAGATTTTCCCCCCCGAGCCAGCATTGCCTTTATGATTGAATTCTACCACGCCATGATCTACACCCCGGAGGGGCGAAAGGTTAATAGCAATCAGTAGCAATAGGTATCAGCGCCGTAGGTGCGGAACAAAAAAAATATATCAACATCTCGTTTCGCTCCTACGGAGCTGGTAATGGAATTATACAATACCGTGGATGCTATTGACCTTTCGCGCCTATGGGCGCGTGAATCCGGCGTATTCCTCACCCATCTGGCGAAGCACATTCGGCGAATGCGTTCCTTCACAAAAAAGCAGATCCAAAATCGATAAACCCGAAATAAATCCGATCCGGTCTTCAAATACCTGTCGATAGGTTATGGTAGAATCCGGTTGATCCCGTAACCTTTTCGGCGTAAACCGGTTTCGCAAATCGGTCACGCTATCCGGATAATTCCCAAAATAGGAATCTGTTAATCCGTAGGAAAAAGGCTTTTTGAGTTGTTGATTCACCCAGTCGAAACAGGTCAGATTCCAGTCAAAGAGAAATTCATTTGCACTCATCACCAACGCTTCCAGGCTGTCGCGATAAAATTCGAACCAGGGCGACCGGTTATAACACGATACTATAGTTCGCCAATGGTGAACCTTCCAGGCCGAGTCATCTGCAATTCTGACATCCCGATAATTTCCCCTGAATTCCCTTCCTCCTTCCAATGGAATACTCAATTCTATTCGTCCACCCGATCCGGCAACCCAATAGCGGTTCCGAAAACTCATTTTTTGCCATCGCTCATATTGCTCAAATTCCAAATATGAGGATTTAATTAAAGCAGAGAGGTAATTAACCGATGGAAAACTCTGTAAATCAATTATTTCCAATATAAATTCTTTTAAGTTTATCAATTCGCCTTCTACCAGATAGAAATATCGAATAGTTTAAATTTTATTTATACCAAGATCTGTTATTTATTCATAATTAAAGATTATATCTATCTGTATTTCAATTATTTAAATTGTATAACCTTAACTAAATATTTTAGACTAAAGATTTTAAAGTCTAAATTCACTTACTGCACCAATGTTCTAATAAATTTAGTACCATTTTCGTTAAAATAAAAGTGCTCATTTCTGGCTTCAAATGGAATGGACTATCTTAGGTGTCCTAAAAACATCATATGGCTTTAAAACGCTTCCCTGCCCTCCTGCTGATCCTGCTCTTGGCCGCCTGTGCCAAACCGTCAGACCTGGAATATGTTGGCATCGATAATATCAATGTGTTGAAATGGGGGCTTTCGACCTCTGATGTTGGAATGGACCTGAAGTTTTACAATCCGAACCGGCAGCGATTTCAACTTCGGGAAGCCGATATCGAAGTGCATATCAATGGAGATTACCTGGGCCGGGCCATTCTGGATACTTTGATCAATGTCCCAAATCGGGACACCTTTAGCATACCCCTGACCATGTCGGTTTCTACACTTACGGCAGCCGCCAACCTGGTCAAAACGTTCCGGGACAGTACAGTTCAAATTCAATTGGAAGGAAATACGCGCTTAGGGAAATCGGGCCTCGTGGTGAAATACCCGATCAAATACCAGGGTTCATGGAAGAATGCTGACCTGTTGCGGTAATGCGCATATTGCGTTTTGAAGGTGACGGAAGCAACCTAATTCATTGTCCTTAGTTCGACATCCCCCGACTAATTTTTACACAGGTTACAGCCGACAAACGAAGAAATGGCGAATCCGGCAATCGATCTCTTTCATGTAGGGGCATAAAAAAAGGCAGGAACGCGTCCTGCCCATAACATAAATTCTTTAACGGCTACATGCCGCCTCCATCCTCCGGCTTTTTACAGCACTTGGGAAGCTTTTTGTACGATTCTTCATTTGCGGTTACATCATCCGCATCATAACCCAGGTTCGCTATTCCATAGCGAATGTATTCCGGATTCGTGCGCTCAGCGTAATACGTTACTTTGGCGGTTTTCTTTTTATAATCCAACACTACTTTATGCACCCCTTCTTCGCGGATCATATAACTTTCCACCCGCTTTTTACAACTCTCACATTGCACGGTAGGTGTTTTGATCGTGATGGTTTGAAGGCCTTTTTTAGCCTGTCCGAACCCGACAGCAACCAGCGCGATCAATCCAACCAGCAGTAATACGATTTTCTTCATGGCATTTTTTTTACAAACTTAATTATTTCCCGGTCCATTCGGAAGGGGCAGCCTGCCACTTTAACAATATCTCCTGCTGACCGGCATTCAATATCCCCTTCTTAAGCGCCAGCTCCAGCAGGGTCGGATAATTGGTAAGGGAAAACCAGGGAAGCTGACGCTCTGCAAATGCCTCCACCGCCTGAGGAAATCCATAATTAAAGATCGATACCATCCCTAATACGTTCATTCCCTGGTCGCGCAGCAGGTCAACTACCTGCAGACTGCTTTTTCCGGTGGAAATCAGGTCTTCAACCACCACCACCTGCTGACCAGGCTCAAAGGCCCCTTCGATCTGGTTACCCAACCCGTGTTCTTTGGGTTTTGGACGCACATAAATAAAAGGCAACTTCAATTGATCAGCTGCCATAGCTCCCCAGGCAATTCCGGCGGTGGCCACTCCGGCAACACAATCGGCCGCGGGAAATTGCTGAAAGATGGTATTGCAGAGTTCTGATTTTATATAATCACGGATATAGGGAAAACTCAGCACTTTACGGTTATCACAATAAATCGGACTTTTCCAGCCACTGGCCCAGGTATAGGGTTCATCAGGATTCAGCTTTATTGCATTAATTTGCAGCAGTTTTTCTGCAACGGCAGTTTCATTTGTCATGCGGCAAAAATACAGAATAAACCTGTTGCCCACATTGCAGCGAAGTTGGCATTCTTTCCGGCTCATTTAAAAAAACGTTCATGCATATCCGCATCTACTTCAAAAATAAACCACTGTTTCTTACCGATTCCATAGATAAAGTAATTGAGCCCTACGCACATCATGATGATGCTGTCCTCATCGATGAATTTTCGCATCACGCCCTGAACAGCCTGATCCATGAAATGAATGCTGAACGGATACATGCCGGTATATTGCTGCACCATGACCTGGAAGCGCTCAAAAAAGCGTTTTTTAAAAAATTTACGCTGCTTCAGGCTGCGGGCGGGCTGGTACAAAATGAACACGGCAAATGGCTGCTCATCCTCAGCCGCGGAACATGGAACCTTCCTAAAGGTAAGCTAGACCCCGGCGAAGACCTGCAATCCTGCGCAGTACGTGAAGTATCTGAAGAAACAGGCTTGCAAAATCCCCGCATCATCAGGCCCCTGCTCATCACCTATCATACTTACCAGGAATTCGGAAAAGCGCTGCTGAAAGAAACCCATTGGTACCTAATGGAAGGGAGTTCGGGAGATAAACTGGTTCCCCAGGAAGAAGAATTTATTGAAGCGATTCAATGGGTGGATCAGCAGAAACTTGCAGCATATTATTCCATTACTTTTCCGGCCATTCAGGACGTGTTCCAGGCTGCCGGATATTCGCCCGGGCAATAACGTTTAATTTAACCTTAAAGGGGAAGAACAGCCACTGTAAGCCTGCTGATGCACAGCAGTTTCCCGGAGTCATTGGAAATCCGGATATCCCACACATGAGTGGATCTACCCAGATGCACCGGTACTGCCCTGCCGATTACCAAACCATCAGTAGCGGATCCGATATGATTGGCATTGATCTCAAGTCCAACACAACGGAATTTCCGCTGATCGACCACCATTGCCGAAGCTACACTACCCAGCGTTTCGGCAAGTACACAGGATGCGCCCCCGTGCAGCAAACCGAACGGTTGCCGGGTACGGTTATCTACGGGCATGGTTGCCACAATATAATCAGCTCCAACCTCTGTAAAGGTGATGTCCAGGAATGCACTCATAGTATTCTTTCCCAGTTCATTAAGCATAGCCGGAGATATGCTATTGGCAGACCAGATCATGCTAAAAGGGATTTAACGGTTAATGCGGAACACCGGCTTTGAGTAATGAATCATACACGACAGCCGGCAAGAAGCGGCGGGCATCCCCTCCATTGCGGATCACATCCCGCACCAGCGTTGACGCGACAGAGGTATATTGCGGCAGACAGGTAAGAAATACGGTTTCGATTTGATTATCGAGGGTTCGGTTCATATCCGCAATCGCTTTCTCATATTCGAAGTCATTGACATACCGGATACCCCGGACTATAAAATTGGCCCCCACCTTTTTGCAGCAATCAACTGTTAGTCCTTCATACACTACAGCTTCAATTTTAGGGTTGTTTCCATAAATATTCTGAAGCCAGTTGAGGCGTTGTTCTTCGGAAAACATGGGCGCTTTATTGGCATTGCGTCCGATGCCGATGATCAGCTTGTCGAATAAGGGTAGCGCGCGGTCGATCACATCAATATGCCCGATGGTAATCGGATCGAAAGTTCCCGGAAATAAAGCGATTCGTTGCATGAGCTATGAGTTTAGGGTATGATTGATCGTTATGCGGGTCAGTTACTCATTTGTCGTCCGCCGGAGAGCAGGTACAGTACGGCCATCCGAACGGCCAGCCCATTTTCCACCTGTTGCAGGATGATGGATTGTCCGCTGTCGGCTACATCACTGTCAAGTTCCACCCCGCGGTTGATGGGCCCGGGGTGCATGATTACAATTTCTTTACCGAGAGAATCCAGTAGTTTCCGGCTAACCCCATAAGCCAGGTTGTATTCGCGCAGCGAGGAAAACAGGACCTGGTTCTGACGTTCAAGCTGGATCCGCAACACATTGGCTACGTCGCACCATTCCAGTGCTTTCTTGAGGTTATATTCAACCCTGATACCGAATGTTTCGGTCATATATTGCGGTATCAGTGTGGGAGGACCGGCCACCATGATCTCGGCACCCATTTTCCGCAGCAGAAAGATATTGCTGAGGGCTACACGGGAATGCATGATATCACCGATCAGGGCGATGCGTTTGCCTTCCAGGCTTCCCAGTTTCTCCCGAATAGAAAAAGCGTCGAGCAATGCCTGAGTTGGATGTTCATTGATGCCGTCACCCGCATTGATGATGGCTGCCGGTATGTGTTTGGACAGGAAATGCGGAGCACCGCTGGCACTATGCCGCATTACTACCATATCCACTTTCATCGAAAGGATATTATTTACCGTATCCAGCAACGTTTCACCTTTTGAAACGGAGGAACCACTGGCCGAAAAATTCACCGTATCCGCGCTCAGTCGCTTCTCAGCAAGTTCAAAGGAGATGCGGGTTCGGGTGGAATTTTCGTAAAACAGGTTTACAATGGTAATATCCCGTAAGGATGGAACCTTTTTGATCGGTCGCTGCAATACTTCTTTAAATTGAACGGCTGTATCCAGGATAATTTGAATGTCCTGAGGGAGAAGTTCCCGGATTCCGAGTAGATGTTTTACTGAAAGTTGCATTTCAGGCAACGAAGTTATAGGATTACGCGCAATGATGTACCAGAAAAATAAAATGAGGAATTTATCGCCTACTGGCTCAATAAAACGACTTCCTGCCGCTGATCACGGCTTTGCCAGAATACTTTTACTTTCTGGGAAATGATGGAGTCGATCGACTTACCAACATAATCGGGCTGAATGGGCAGTTCGCGACTGAACCTGCGGTCGATCAATACGCACAACTCCACTTTCGAGGGCCGGCCAAAATCGAGAAGTGCATCCAGAGCGGCGCGTATAGTGCGGCCGGTATACAATACATCATCGATCAATACCACATGTTTGCCTTCAATACTGAACGGAATATCGGTATGGTTGGGAACATGAAGTTCATCGCGAAAGTCATCCCGATAAAAGGTGATATCCAGCTTTCCATACTGAATATTTTCACCGGGCATCAGCCTGCGCAACTCTTCAATAATCTGATCGGAAACAAAAACACCCCGTGGTTGAATACCAATGAACACCGTGTCACCGGGGCTTATATGATTTTCCAGTACCTGATGCGCCAGGCGTTTAATGGTGATAGAAAGCTGAAGTTCGTTTAATACCGTTTTCAAGAATTTTTTTATAAAAGTAAAGTAAAATGCCTAATTCTTCCGATTCCTGAAACGGGTTACCCAAACAGAAATAAAAAAAGCCACAGCTCCTGCTGTGACTTTATATTGAAAGTATGCTTACTATTTTTTCGGCAGTATTCTGCTCTGATCAGAATCCGAAGCCGATAGTAATACCTGTTCTCAGGCCAAAACCATTCATGCCGAAGGTCAGGTCAAATTCGTCCTCGTCGGCATCAGATTTGAATTTTCCGGCATTGAATGCGGGACCTGCAAAGATATCCAGTACAAATCCGCTGTTCCACATTTTCTGCCATCCGATAGTAGCGCCACCACCGAAAGAGCTGAACTTCGTTTTATCATCAGTGTCTTTATCGGTGAGGTTATAACTTTGATAGCGAAGAAACGGTGCCGCATAAACGCCGTTCAGGGCTTCCTTTCTTCCAGCGAAGTAAAAACGGTATTCAGGGGTTACGCCAAAGCCGGCATATTACAGGCCGCTTAAGCTAAACCCGGAATAAAATACGCCCAACTGAGCGGATTGATTTGAAGATACCGCTTTTTCAAACGATACATTACCGGTAGCAAAGATCAATGAAAGCGGGTTGATTTTAATGGCGCTCTGCTGAACTTCCTGGGCGTTAACAGATGACAATGCAGCAACGAATGCTACAAACAAAAATACTTTTTTCATGTTTTGAATGGTGTAAAAAATGGTTAATGATAAGGGTTTAAATACATAGGTATTGAATACTATATAGCATCATTTAACAGAGAAAAATGAAACTCCATATGCAGTCATCAACATAATAATTATCCTGACTTTCTGCTTATTATCAATATCAAACGTATTTTGAAACGCAAAAGTATAGCAGTTCAAAATGCATCCGAATCACACATTGTTCTAATGGTATTTTTCAAACGATGAACGGCTAAAAAAGAGGTATTTGCTGCAGATCATTCCCTAAAATATGCAGGGAATTTTACGTGCTCGCTGTTGTAGATATACCCGTATTGAGATGTGCAAAAACCGGAAAGATGTTATAAGGGTGTATCAGTTTTCATAGACAGTTAAATGAAAACAAAAAGGGTGTAAGCGTTTACATTGAAAACGTTTACACCCCAGTATCGTATTTTCCGTACAGAAAATACTATTCAATTATTTTTCTCCCAGGAAAGGATAACGATAATCAGTTGGAGGATTATAGGTTTCCTTAATGGTTCTTGCGCTGAGCCAGCGGTACAGGTTAAGCATCGACCCTGCCTTATCGTTAGTGCCGGAAGCCCGCGCACCACCAAAAGGCTGCTGCCCTACCACCGCTCCTGTAGGCTTATCGTTGATATAAAAATTACCGGCCGCGTTACGCAAACGATCAGTAGCCCGTTCAATGGATGCTCTGTCACCGGAAATCACCGAACCGGTAAGCGCATAGGGAGAAGTGGTATCCACCAGTTCAAGTGCCTGCTCGAAATCGTCTTCAGGATAAACATATAATGTCAGCACCGGTCCGAAAATTTCTTCACACATGGTGGTATACGCCGGATCGGTGGTTTCAATAATGGTCGGTTCAATAAAATATCCGTTTGTTTTATCGCATTTTCCACCCGCGATAATACGGGCTGTTTTGCCATCTACCCCATCGATATAGCGCTTGATGTTATCAAAACTCTTTTCATCAATAACCGCATTGATGAAATTCGAAAAATCTTCCACGGTTCCCATGGAGAACGTTTTTAATCCCGCGATGAGTTTTTCTTTTACCGCATCCGCGATGTTTGAGGGCAGATATGCCCGTGATGCAGCGGAACATTTTTGTCCCTGGAATTCAAAAGCACCCCGCAGTAATGCCGTTGCCACAATATCTGCATCAGCAGTGCGGTGTGCCAGCACAAAATCCTTACCGCCGGTTTCACCAACTATGCGGGGGTACGAGCGGTAGTTTTTGATATTTTCTCCAATGGTCTTCCACATGTGATTGAACACACCGGTAGAACCGGTAAAATGAACGCCGGCAAAATCGCGGTGTGCAAAACAAACACTGCCCAGTGTAGGCCCATCTACATATACCAGGATGATCACGCCATCGGGCAGACCGGCTTCCTTTAAAACCTTCATGAACATTTGTGCACTGTAGATCTGAGTATTGGCGGGTTTCCAAACCACAACATTCCCGCACATGGCTGCAGATGCAGGAAGGTTCCCTCCTATTGCTGTAAAATTAAACGGTGTAACAGCCAGCACAAAACCTTCCAGCGGACGGTACTCCATACGGTTATGGACACCCGGAGAACTTACGGGCTGCTGCCGGTAGATCTCCGATAAGAAATGAACATTAAAACGAAGGAAATCGATCAGTTCGCAGGCACTGTCGATCTCGGCCTGGTAAACGTTTTTACTCTGCCCCAGCATAGTAGATGCATTGATGTAGGGCCGGTATTTGGTTGCCAGCAGATCGGCAGCTTTCAGAAAAATATGCGCCCGGCTTTCCCAGCTCATTGCAGCCCAGCTTTCATGGGCAGCGAGTGCCGCGTTGATTGCCTGTTCAACATGAGTGGCATCGCCCGCGTGAAAATGCCCCAGCGTATGTGCCCGCTCGTGAGGAGGATGAATGGATTGTTTTTTTCCGGTTCTCACTTCTTCTCCACCAATATACATGGGTATATCCAGTTGATGGGATTTCAGGCGTGATATAACCTCTTTCAATTTTTTACGCTCCTCCGATCCCGGAGCATAATTCAGTACAGGTTCATTCAGGGGAAGCGGGTAATTAAAATATCCTAAACTCATAATGAACGTTTTTATGCGATTTTAGAAACTAATTTCAGTCCTACAATTGACGCGATAAGGGTGAATATAAAAAAGAGCCGCCAGAAGTCGGAGGGCTCTTTAAAAAACAGTATTCCAATAATTGCTGTACCTACCGCGCCAATGCCGGTCCATACGGCATAGCCGGTTCCCAGTGGTATAACCTGAACAGCCTTATTGAGAAAGAAGAAGCTCAGGGAAATACAGAGGAAGAAGATCACACTCCACTTCCAGTTGGTAAAGTTCTGCGACATTTTAAGGCTGGTGGTAAAGCCCACTTCCAGAAATCCTGCTAATACTAAGTAAACCCAGGCCATATCTATCGGTATTATTGCGGTCGGTTATCCTGTTCCTGCATAAGGTAGGCTTTGATAAATCCATCTATTTCTCCATCCATCACCGGCTGAACATTGCCTACTTCAAATTCTGTACGGTGATCCTTGATCATTTTATAGGGATGGAATACATAAGAACGGATCTGCGATCCCCATTCGATCTTTTTCTTGGAAGAATTCGCGGCATCCTTCAGCGCTTCACGCTTGCGCATTTCCTCTTCATACAAACGGCTTTTTAGCATGGTCATGGCTTTCTCACGGTTTTCACCCTGCGTTCGAGCCTGCTGACATTCAATGATAATGCCGGTAGGTTTGTGGGTAAGGCGAACCGCAGTTTCCACCTTATTTACATTCTGCCCCCCTGATCCGCCACTCCTGTAGAAAGCCCATTCCA
>JAEYRC010000372.1 GCA_023409675.1 Bacteroidota bacterium | reverse complement strand
GTTCAGTATTTCTTATCTTTCTTTTTCCCATAGCAATTAGGTGTTGAGACAGAGGGGACAGAATCCTTTGTTTCATCATAACTGTTATTGCTGACCGGTAATATATGTGTGAATGGATAATAGCTGGCCATCGAATTTATGCTTACAGGCATAAGACTATCCGGCAGATTAGGCCCGATCTGATAATTTTATTTCTTCCTTATACGATGCCCGGATTAATCCAGTCATCAATCTTATCATACAACAGTTGCCATGCAGAGCGGCGGGTAATAAAAAAGCGCACCCGATAGGTCATGCCCTTTTTTAAATCTCCGGAGAAACCATTGGGCAGCTGAAATGCGGTTCGCGAAAAGGTTGAACGAACACGATAGGCTGGCTTGTTATCAATTAGAATAAAATCACCGGCAACGGATTGAATTTCTCCGCCCAGTACACCAAAGCGGTTATAGTTGAAGGCATCTACCTGGTATATACAGGGTTGACCGGCCTTTACAAATCCAACTTCACGGGTTGGCAGGTAACATTCTCCGATAAGCATTGCATCAGGTGAAATTGTACAGATTGTTTCGCTGCCCATCAGTTGGTTACCGGTATACCATTCATTAGACGATTCCACTATTCCTGAAACAGGGGCGCAGATCACATATAAATTCAACTCAAGTTCTTTCTGATAGCGTTCTGCACGTAGTGATTCAATTTCCCGGATCGTTTGATGCAATGCGGCCTGCCATAAACTCAACTGATCCTTAGACAATGTTTTACTTTCTGCTTCAACCAGATTATACTGATAGAGCGTATTTTCGAACTCACGGGGCGCTATGACTTTATCGGTGCTTAATTTCCGCGCCACCTGAAGTTCATGTTGCAGTTTATTTTGTTGTAATAGAATTGCGGCCTTTTTAGCAAGAAACAGATCGGCCTGTTCTTTTAATGCCGGCACCTTCAACTTAATAGGGATTCCCGGATTTTGGATAATTTTTTCCAGGTCACTTTTATATAATTCCTTTTCCTCAATCTGTTCATGAATATATTGTATGGATTCCTGAAGCGCATGCGCATCGATCAACATTAATGTGTCCCCTTTATTCACCCGTTGTCCGTCGCGAAAAGCGATATGTAGAATTTTCCCCGGTGCTGCACTTCTCACCGAAGTGCGTTCTTCTGCAGGCCGCACCATACCAGTGGCAGCTACACTTATATCGAAATACAGAAAAGGCAGTGATGCGATACCTGCAATGATCATCCCGATGATCAGGATGTAAATCAGTTGTGAACGCACCGGAATTTTTCCGAGGTAGGCAGTGTAGGTATCGAGAATATCCTGATGCTTGTCCATAAGTAATATATAGGTTGAAAGATTTTTTTAAAAATTTCGCGGAGTTTCACAGATTTTTCAGTTTGCTTAATCTGAAATAATTTCCCGCAGATTACGCAGATCCTTTGCAGATTAACGCAGATTTTAATTCTAATTCTTTATATGTTCTTTCGGTTTGCCCAGATTTATATTCTAATTCCTAATATATTCTCCGCGGATTAACGGTGGTGGATAATCTGTACCTGATAATCCAGCGGAGTTCGCGCAGATTTTAATGCAGACCCTTTATATGCTCCTTCAGTTTGCTCAGATTTATATTCTGATTCCGAATACAATCTCCGCGGATATACGCAGGTGTATATTCTGAACCTGATGCTAATCCAGCTGGTTACATAAATTAAATAAGGAGTTTCGAATTTGAAACGCAGGATCCTGATGTGGGGTATTGATGATAACGGGTGGGAAAGTTGATTCCTGAATGCAGGCATCAATTGTGTCACGATTTGTCAGTATCGGCAACCTGCTTCCTGTCTTTTTCCGGTCGCTCCAGGTAGGAGAGGATAATCAACAGCGGAAACATGATAATATAGGTCCAGATTGAAAAGGCTTTTACAAAATAAGGGTCCTTTCCCATAAGCAGCAGAATGCCATTTATAGACAAGGCTATAATGTGAAAAAGGACTCCCCCGATCAAATACAGTTTGAAATTTTTCCAGGGAAAGGGTTGTTTCCACTTTATGAAAACTATAATACCCATTACAAGGTATAGACCAAGGGCAATAAATTCAGTTATCATTTTAGAAGATTATTATTCTGCTCTGAAACAATTCAGTCCATGTAAAAAATTCCAGGATACCTGTATTGGATATAGCCGATACGAGATAAACTGCTGCACATTCATCCGAGTTCAGCTCCTGGTTTCCAAAATTCTCTCAGTAATCATCCGTAACCCTCCTTACCAGAGAAAACTAAACTATTTCTCAAGCAATCATAATTTCAACCGACTAATTTCATTTATGAGTTTTTCCATTGATCATTCAAAATAATATAAACAGAACGTTGATTTTCAGGCAGTCCTATGGATAGTTCCATCTGATTTGTGTTGTACATAAAGTTAACTGGCGCCGCATGCTCATCATAAGATTGCATAAGTTGATTTTATACCGATTTTGCCCTCAATAATCCTAACATTGCAAACAGTTAATTGCTGCCTGTAGATTTTTCTTTCCGAAATAAATTTTTGATGGGCGTGTATTCTTTTTCTATGGGCAACAGATAAGCATAAATGATCAGCAATGGAAACATGAAAAAGTAGGTCCATCCTGAATAGACCAACCTGAAATGCCCTGGTCGATCATTATATTCCAATACGAAGTTGATCAAGAATAGCCCGAGAAACAAGGCAACAAATCCTTTTAAATACTCCACAATGGATTTCCATCGAATTCCTTTACGGATATTTTTTAAGAGAAGAAATACCATAGTGGCATATAAAATCAGCGCGATATAAGCTTCTATGGTCATAGTCCGGGGTTTTGAATGATTCGTTTGGAAATTATATGTTTTAAATAGAAATCCTGGAACGTTCCTTTTTCACAGATAGTCTTTGCTGATAAATCGGTTTTTATATACGCTAATTTTTAAGGGAATACCCCGGTTTGTTATACACTGAAGTCATCCATTCAGTAATTCCTGAGGATCATTTAATGTCTATCGCCCCGGAGTATCCTGGT
Organism: Bacteroidota bacterium; assembly: GCA_023409675.1. Classification (GTDB taxonomy): domain Bacteria; phylum Bacteroidota; class Bacteroidia; order Chitinophagales; family Chitinophagaceae; genus Flavitalea. The sequence goes on along the minus strand of JAEYRC010000372.1, from coordinate 4,506 downwards.
TTTTACTTTTTCAAATTGGGTGGCAATGATTCCTGGAATTCTGCCGCCATTTTACACCATTCCCAGAAACCCCGGGCAGTTCGTCCTACATAATAACTGATATCCTGTATCAGCGAGGTTTCAGTGGTTACCCCATCACCTCCGCCATTGCATAACAGCATTTCCTGAACACTCAGTTCACGTACACCTGACATGGTTGTCATAATTAGAAAATTAATAGTTAAAGAATCTGATTACAAACTTGCAGCCTAATACTGATCTGCATTCCATCCTTCTGTGAAGCCTTTTTTGATATCTGGCCAATTATCTGCTATATAACCGACAACTGCCCATGGCGAAAGCTTCCGTAACCACTTTGGGATTTCAACAGCCTCACCGCCATTCAGGTGCATCATTTCCGCTGCATTGAGTTCGATGACACCATACTGTTCGAATCCTGCACATCTTGTCATAGATCTTTGTTTAAAATTGCCAATCATTTGCAATACGCAGGGCATCAGCACTTCCCTTTTCCATTGCGCAATAGAAACTCTTCAAAACCAGTTGCCGCTGATCAATATGTTGATTTCCGTAAAGGAATTGATTGCTTTCCCGTTGACATGCATAAATTTACATCGGGGTGAAATTCTCCAAATGGGAAAATCACCAAAGATTTACCGTTTTTTTCCCATTATGTTTAGAAGATTTTTTCTTATACTTTTTTTTGCAGGGTTCAGCTTAAATGCGCTGAAAGCACAGGAATTCGGCGGAAATCCACCCCGAAAAGCCTGGCTGGCGCTGCACACCGATTCATTTCATATCATCTTCAATGCACCATTGCTTCAGAAAGCCAGGGAAATTGCCGGCATTCTGCAGGCTTTACCCGCGCTATCCGGACCAACCATCGGTGATCGGGTTGAAAATATCCCGGTTGTATTGCAGGACGGACCGGTTTTCTCGAATGGCTATGTTGGCCTTGGGCCATTCCGCAGTGAGTTTTATATGTTACCGCCTCAAAACAGTTTCCGGCTTGGTGGACTGCCCTGGCACAAAAGTCTTGCTCTTCATGAATACCGGCACATACAGCAATACAACAGCTTCAACACCGGAATTGCGCGATTAACAGGTAGAATTCTGGGCCAGGAAGCGCGCGCGCTGGTAAACAATATTGCTGTACCCGATTATTTTTGGGAGGGAGATGCCGTATATCAGGAAACCGAATTCTCCCGGCTGGGGCGGGGTAGGATCCCGCATTTTTACAACAACTTCCACAGCGCATGGGCCGCAGAAAAAAACTATTCCTGGCACAAATGGAGAAACGGATCGATGAAAGACCTGGTGCCCGACCATTATCAGTTGGGTTACCTGCTGGTGGCATATGGCCGCCAACAATATGGCAGGGATTTTTGGAGGAAAGTAAGCCATGATGCGGTCCAGTTCAAGGGTGTCTTCTATCCCTGGCAGCAGGCGATCAAAACACATAGCGGACAGCATTACCGCGACTTTACCCGTCAGGCATTGGACTATTACAAACGCCAGGCGCTAACCCATAACACAGACAGTTTAACGGCAATAGGTAAACGTTATGAACATTTCGAGGGCCATCAGCATTTTCCACAATGGGTTGATAGCGCTTCGCTGATTTACCTGAACAGCAGTTATAAACGAATTCCGGAATTCATCCGGCGCGATATCCACAGCGGCAATGAAACGCGGATAGGCATTAAAGATATATCGCCAGATAATCATTTTTCATTGAATGGCGAATGGTTGGTGTATGCGGCACTTGAAGTTCATCCCCGCTGGAACTGGTACCAGTTTTCTGTCATACGGAAGCTAAATATCAATACCGGTAAGCAGTACACGCTTTCCAGTAAAACGCGGTATTTTTCACCCGATATCGACGATTCCGGTAAATCAATCATAACGGTTCAGGTTGATGCTGCCGGTAACAGCCGCCTTCATCTGCTTGATGCGGAGGACGGCAGCCTGATCAGGGAATTTCCAAATACCGAAAACTGGTTCTATACCTATCCAAAATTTTATGGCGATAGTCAGGTTGTTTCGGCGGTCCGTAATCCTGAAGGAAAAATGGCTGTGGCGCTGACGGATCTGAATGCGGGTACACAACAAGCATTCATTCCTTTTACGCCAAGCCCGGTGGGTTTTACTCAGGTCAGTGGCGACAGTATTGTTTTTACCCGATCCGATCAGGGCGGCGATCAGTTGTATTGCTATACAAACGGTAAGCTATTCCGGATCACCCTGCCAGGTGCAGGGGAAATAAGCGGCAATTATCATCCTGATGTGCATCAGGGCCACTGGGCATGGAATATCAGTACCATTGCCGGAGATCGGATGATCGTTTCTTCAGATCAGGCGCTGCTTGCTGAACCGGTACAACTTAACCCCGATGCGGATCCGTCGCCCTATCAGCTTCACACTCCTGAAAATAAATATTTTCTGGACAGTGTTGCTTCTCTCCAAAATAGCGCCGTTACCTATCCGAAAAACAAGGGATTGGTGAATTTTCACAGTATCCGGCCCTATATTTCCGATCCTGATTTTTCATTATCCATTATCAGCGAAAATATTCTCAACACACTGGCCGGCGATATAACACTAAGCTATAACCGAAATGAAGGATATAAGCGGATCGGCTTTAACGGAACCTATGCCGCGCTGTTTCCCTGGATTCGTGCCGGAATGAATTTAACTACGGGAAGAACTGCCCTATTAAACGGCAACCGGTTTCGATGGACTGAAGGGGAGGGGTTCATCGGCTATACCATACCGTTAAACCTGACCGGTGGAAAGCAGTATCGCTCACTAAGGTTCGATCATGACCTTTCTTACCTGAAGCGCCAGTTTCCTGAAATGGTCAGAGATAGTTTTCCCTGGAAGGACTTACTGTACACCGGGTTAAACCTCCGCTTCAGCAGTCAGGTTCAGCAGGCCAGGCAGCATATTTTTCCGCGTTTCGCTCAATCGCTGCTGATCAGTTACCGGCATGCACTGTCATCCGTTGATCAGCAGCAGTTCCTGGCAAGCGGATCACTTTATTTTCCTGGTATTGCTGTGAACCACAGTATTGTTTTTCATGGAGCGTATCAGACCCGCAACAGCGGTATTGCTGTTTTTACAAACAGCTTTCCTTTTTCCCGGGGTTATGCTGCACCGAATTTCAAATCGATGTACCGGATTGGAGGAACCTATCACTTTCCGCTTTGGTATCCCGATTTAGGTTTTGGAAATATACTATACATCTACCGGTTACGCACAGGAGTTTTTTATGATCATACCATTACGCGAAATGAGGCGCTGCAACAGCAATTCCGGTTTCGGTCAACAGGCGCTGAACTGTATTTCGATACCCGCTGGTGGAATCAGCAGAATATACAATTCGGTATCCGCTACAGCAGGCTGATGGATACCGATGTATTTGGCCGGTATCCGCACCAGTTGGAATTCATTCTGCCTGTAAATCTATTTCGCTAGCTTAGCGGCCTTCCAGTTCAGCGAGACTGCTTTCCAGGATACTTATTTTTTCGAGCGCATCGGACTGCTTCTTCTTTTCCAGCGCCACAATTTCCGGTTTGGCATTAAGCATGAATTTTTCATTTCCCAGCTTTTTTTCCACTGAAGAAAGAAATCCCCGCAGGTATTGAAGTTCTTTTTCAAGCTCCAGTTTCTGCCCGCTGGTATCGATTTCCTGTGAGGTCTGGATAAAGAATTTGTCTTTCCCAATCACCACGGCAATCGTGTTACCAAGGGTTTCATCGGTGAAGGCGACAGCATTGGCATTCACCTGCTTCATCAGGATCTGTTGTAATGCGGAATACATCCCGGTATTTTCAGACAGGATATAAAGTTTGATCTCCTCTTTGGGTTTCAGGTTATTGCGGCTGCGCGCATCACGCAATCCGGTAATAACTTCTTTCAGTTGCTGACCGTAACGCAACACTTCTTCATTGGGTGGAACTGTTGCCGGATATTGCCGGATACACAGGTCGGTATCGCGTTGTGCCAGGCGGCGATCGATTTCTTCTGTAATAAATGGCATAAAGGGATGCAATAAATGCATCAGTTGCGAGAAATATTCTATCGTTTTATCATAAACCTGAACCGCCATAGGTTGTTCAAAACCCGGTTTGATCCACTCCAGATACCAACTGCAGAAGTCATCCCAGATCAGGCTGTAGATAACCTTCAGCGCTTCGCTGAGTCTAAAATCTTTAATAAGGTTATCCACTTCAATTCGTGCTTCAGACAGGCGATTGGCGAACCAGTCGAGGGCGAAATGACCTGGGAGTTCGGGTTGACCAGACTGATGTTCCTCAGGAGTTCCTCCAAATCCGGAAACATCGCCACTGACAGAATCATCCGCTGCCACTGCCTGCGCGACAGGTTGTTCCAGCCGGCTCTCCCACATTTTTATAAGTTTCAGCGCATTCCAGATTTTGTTGTTAAAATTCCGGCCCTGTTCAGGTGAACTTTCATCAAACAACAGGTCATTGCCGGCAGGGG